>CAKZUS010000158.1 GCA_937921805.1 uncultured Granulosicoccaceae bacterium | reverse complement strand
TCGCCACTGTCGAACAAGACGACGACGGCGGCCTCTTCATCAGCGGACAACTGCTCAGTGGTGCCGAGACCGTGGTCGAAGCCATCCTAGAATACGGCGTGGTCGATGAAGACGGCAGTATTTTGATGCTCGGCGAAGAGCCTGTGTCTCTGCCCGATGCCGATGGCGTCGTCAATGGCTATTGGGACCAGACCGTGCTGGTACTTGACGATGGCAATAACAGTGCCGAAGCCTATCTAGAGTCACAAAGCTCCGAGCAATCGGGCTACTGGCAGCTCGCCGTGCCCTTGCTGTACTACCCCAATGGCGTGCGTGCACAAGAATCACAAGAGCCACAAGAATTGATCTGGCAAGTAAGTATCGACCTTGAAACCCAAGAGCTGGTACAAGACCACTTCTACGCGGTGGACGACACCGGCGCTCTTGGTTCTCTAACACCTCGCCCAGGTAGTCAAGTGGTCCCCGAGCTTCCGCTGTACGACTTCGAGACCGAAGAGCAAGTCTGGCTCTTGAGCACCGACCCTGGCGTGGGCCTAGATCCACTGAATCTTGCGCTGAGCTTCGAGCCGCTGGAGGAACCCGTGTTTCTAGACCTCGTGGTATACGGCTACGCCGACCAGAGCGACAGCGTCTCTTGGAGCAACTACGAGCCTTAGCCAACACACCAGCGCACTACCGCCTCGCTCTCGCATGAGATCAATACATGCAGAGCGAGACGGGAGACAATTCGAAAAATTCAACAACACTGCTCTATTACAAAGCCTCAAAACGCTGGCGCAAGGCTTTGCCGCCAGTCTGAATAAACCCATGCTCCGAGCCGATGACAAACAAGCTCGCGCCCGCTTGGCGCCACGCCGTCATGTCTTCGGTCGGCGCGCAGTACAGCCCCGTTGCCGCCTGCTGCGTCTGCCCTAGGGTCTGGGCGCACATTGCGCTCACCGTATCAGCAAAGAAATCGCGCTCACCGCTAGAGACCGCCAAATCAGCGCGCCCAACAAACAAAGCGTCCACGCCCTCGACCGCCGCAATCTCGGCCGCATTGTGCACCGACTCTGGCTCCTCGACCTGACAGATCACGCTCACTTCGCTGCGGCTGCGCTCTAGGTGCTCAGACAAACTCCGACCAGAGTATCCCGCCGCGCGAGTCGTCCCGGCAAAGCCACGCTTACCCCCGACATAGCGCGTGGCGGCCACGACCTCGGCAGCCTGCTCGGCGGTATTGACGTGCGGCACCAAAATGCCCGCCGCACCAGAGTCCAACACATTGAGCACCCAGTCGGGGCCAGTGCTAGGCACGCGCACAATCAGCGGCAGTTGCACCGCGCGCGCCGCAATCAGCATCGTGTCGATACTGGCGCGATCAAAGGGGGCGTGCTCGGCGTCGATCACCGCAAAGTCAAAGCCAGAGTGTCCCAGCACCTCGATCACAATCGGGTGCGGGGTCTTCACAAAAGTGCCCAACAGCGGCTCGCGTGCGCACAAACGCGCCCGAAAATCAGCGTTCAACGAAGACATGCGATAACTCTCTCAGCAAAAGATAAGGCGTTGTAGAATACGCGACCGCGACCGCCACCGGGCCAAAGTCTCGGGCGCATAATGCGCCACTAGCAGTGCGCCGCTAAAGGCCCTAGAAACTCGACCCTGGGCCTTGCAAAAAGCGTAGCTCCTCGGCGCTACTCTCTCGGCCCAAGAGGGCATTGCGATGGGGATAGCGTCCAAAGCGATCAATAATTTGCTTATGGCGTTGCTCGAAGTCCAACTGGTATTCCAGGCCCGGTTGGCTAAATAGCACCAGCGCCTGCTCGTGCACCAAGCGCGACTCGCTGTGCATATAAGGCATCAACAAAAACGCCCGCTGCGACGGCTCCAACTGCTGGTCAAAACCGTGGCGCACCGCTTCCTGTGCCAGCACCAATGCCACCGTATCGCTGGCAAAAGCCGCCGCCGTATCGCGGTAGATATTGCGCGAAAACTGGTCCAGCACGATGATCTCCGCCAAGCGCCCCTGCGCGCTCTCCCGCCACGACTCGCACTCCCCACAGGCCGCGGCCGCATAAGTCTGCGCAAAACGCTCGCGTATCTGCGCATCGAAATCTGCGTCTTTGGCAAACTGCTGCCGTGGTTCGATCTCTTCAAACCAAAATGTTAATACGTCTTGCCACGTCATGAGGGGTCTCCCGGTTCATTATGAAAAATCATGCCGCACACACCAGCGTGCCTACTCATCACGCACAGTATTGGCGAGAATGCCGATGCCTTCTATCTCCACCTCGACACGCTCACCAGGGCGCAACCAGCGCGGCGGCGTGCGCGCAAAGCCCACCCCAGAGGGGGTCCCCATCGCGATCATGTCTCCCGTCTCTAGCGTCGTGAACTCGCTGATGATGGCAATCGCTTTGGCTACCGAGAACACCATGTCGCGGGTATTGGCCTCTTGCAATGTCTCCCCGTCTACTCGACACGCAATACGCAGCCCGTGCGCACCTGGAGGCAGCGCCTGCGCACTGACCACCACCGGCCCCATCGCGCCACTGGAATCAAAATTTTTCCCCTGCGTGAAGTGCGTTGATTTGCGCTGATAGTCGCGCACCGAGCCATCGTTAAAGCAGCTATAGCCCCAGACATGCGACAGCGCGTCTTGCTCGCGAATATACCGCCCGCCCTGGCCGATAATCACCAGCAGCTCCGCCTCATAGTCCAGCTTCTCCGACACGCGCGGGCGCCGCAGGGCCTCGCCCGCCGCCACAACCGAGCTTTGATAGCGTGTAAACAACACCGGATAATCCGGGACAGGGCGCCCGCCTTCAGCGGCATGATCGGCATAGTTCAGGCCAATGCAGAGCAATTTCCCCAAGCGATTAAACGCCAAAGCGGGGCGCAATGTGTCCAGCACCACGCCCTCGCCGCTCGCGGCCGGTGTCGCAGCGCCGCCAGCGATAGCGCGCAAGTCATGGCCGACAAGCTCGGGGTCTAGCGCATACGCCCGCTCGCCCTCGACGCGATAAACCTGTGTTGTGCCCTCGTGTTGTGCCACCATCCAACGCATTGCATACTCCTCCAGCATCTAGTCAGTTCGCCCCATCATAATCCCCATCAGAGTAGAGAGCAGCGATGAGCCAGCACAGCGGCGTCCCCAGCACGCTCATAGACAACACCGTCGTCGACGCCATCAGCGCCATGATCCGCCGCGTCTACCCCGAGTTTGACGCCTCGCGCTTTCGCCGCCGCGCCTGCGAGGGACTGGAAGCGCTCGCGCTCAAAGCCCGCTCCAAACAGATCGCCGATGCGCTGCAACAGCAGCTCCCGCCGGACTGCGCTCAGGCGCTAGAGATCGTTAGCACGGCACTGGGGCCGCCGCCCGCGGATACTGGCGTCTATGGGCAGGACGGCCTCACCATCATGCCCCTGCTAGACTGGGCCGAACACCACGGCCGGGCGCAGCCTGCGCTCACCATTGCCGCGCTGGGGCATATGACGCAGCACTTTAGCGCCGAATTCGCCATCCGCCCCTACCTCGTCGCCCACCGCGACCTGGTGTGGCCCTTCCTGCAGCAGTGGGCCAGCGACCCCGACTGGCGCCGCAGGCGCTTAGTATCCGAAGGCACCCGCCCACGTTTGCCCTGGGCCTCTCGACTGCGCGACCTACAGGCCGACCCCCGCGACGCCATCGCGCTGCTCGATACGCTGCACAACGACCCCCACCTCATCGTGCGCCGCTCGGTAGCCAATCACCTGAACGACATCACCAAAGACCACCCCGACCTCGCCGCCGACACCGCGCTGCGCTGGCACAACACTGGCGCCAGCGGCAGCGCCTGGACCGTGCGCCACGGCCTGCGCAGCCTGATCAAGGCCGGACACCCTGTGGCCCTGCACACCCTCGGATTCATAGGTGGCGAACACGTGCAAGCGCATGTCTCGCTAGACAAGACCCGAGCGCGCATTGGCCAAAGCCTCACCCTCAGCCTCTCGCTCGCCCAAGCCCCCGACGCGCCCGCGCAGCGCCTCGCCATCGACTACGAGCTAGAACGCCCGCTTCACAACGGCAAAACAGGTCGCAAGATTTTCAAACTCTGCGTCACCACCCTTGCCGCCGGACAAACACAGCAAGTAGAAAAACGCATCCACTTTACGCAGCGCTCTACCCGCACCTACTACCCTGGCGTCTACGCCCTGCATGTCCTGATCAACGGACGACGGGCCAGCAGTACGCAATGGCAGCTCGATCCATAGCGCAGCACTTCACCGAGCTACTACTCAGATCTACTGCCTCAAAAAAGCCTGAAAACTCGGCTCATCCATCACCGTCACCCCTAGCTCTTGGGCCTTGCTGAGCTTGCTACCAGCGTCTTCTCCGGCGACTACGCAGTGCGTTTTTTTCGAGACGCTGCCGCTGACTTTGGCGCCTCGCGCTTGCAGTGCGGCTTTGGCCTGATCGCGGGTCATGCTGGATAAGGCGCCAGTGAGCACCCAGGTTTGCCCTGCGAGGTCTTGCTCTTGTTGGGCCACGACGGCTTCGGACCAGCGCAGTTGCGCGCGCAGGCGCTGGAGCCGTGCGCGATGCTGTTCGTCGGCAAAGTATGCCGCGACGTATTCGGCCACGACAGGGCCAACGTCGTTGATCTGTTGCAGGGCTTCGCTGTCGGCGCTGAGCAGTTTGTCGAGTTCGCCATAGTGACTCGCCAGCGCCTGGGCGGTGGTCTCGCCGACTTCGCGAATGCCTAGGCCATAGAGCAAGCGCGCCAGCGTGGTATCGCGGCTTTTGTCGATGGCGGCGACTAGGTTCTGTGCCGATTTCTCGGCCATGCGCGGCAGCGTAGCGAGCTGCTCGGCGCTGAGCTGGTAGAGCTGGTCAAAATCCGCCACCCAGCCGCGCTCTATCAGTGCATCAATAATCTTGTCGCCCAGTCCGTCGATGTCTAGGGCGCGACGACTGGAGAAATGCCGCAGGGCTTCTTTGCGCTGCGCCCGACAGCGCATGCCGCCAGTGCAGCGCGCAACGGTGCTGTCTTGCGTGACGGGCGAGTCGCACTCGGGGCAGCGCTGGGGCAGCGTCACGGGCAGGACATCGGGGCCGCGCCGCTCGGGTAAAGCCCGCAGCACTTCGGGAATCACGTCTCCAGCGCGGCGCACTACCACCTCATCGCCAATGTGCAAGTCTTTGCGCCGCAGCTCTTCCATATTGTGCAAGGTGGCATTGCTCACGGTCACACCGCCCACAAACACCGGTTCGAGCCGCGCCACAGGGGTCAGCGCGCCAGTGCGCCCGACCTGAAAGTCGACCCCCAGCAGGCGGGTGATCATCTCTTCGGCGGGGAATTTCCAGGCAATCGCCCAGCGCGGCGCGCGCGCCACCTGCCCCAGAATGGACTGCTCGCGGTAGCGATCGACCTTGAAAACCACCCCATCGAGGTCAAAGTCCAGGCTCGGGCGCAAGGCGATAATGCGCTGGCGATAGTCGGCGACTTCGGCGACGCTGCAGGCTTGTTCTTGCAGGCCGCTGAGCGTGAAGCCCAGAGACTCTAACCACAGCAGGGTCGCGCTGTGGGTCTCGGGCAGCGCCTCTCCGTGGGCCGAATAGGCGTAGAACACCAGCGGGCGCTTGGCCGTAATGCGCGAGTCGAGCTGGCGCAGGCTGCCAGCGGCGGCATTGCGGGGGTTAACAAATACTTTTTCGCCCGCGGCCGCCTGGGCCTCGTTGAGCTGCAGAAAGCCCGCGCGGCTCATGACCACTTCGCCGCGCACTTCCAGGTCACGCGGCTCGCGCAGCCGCAGTGGCACAGACGCCATGGTGCGCAAATTGGCGCTGATGTCCTCGCCACGAACACCATCGCCGCGCGTCGCGCCCTGCACCAGCAAGCCCGCTTCGTAGCGCAGGCTCACCGCCAAGCCGTCGAGTTTTGGCTCTGCGCAATACGCCACGCTGTCGCGCTCTAGGGCTTCGCGCACGCGCTGATCAAACTCGCTGAATTCTTGCTCGCTAAAGGCATTGCCTAGCGACAGCATAGGGCTGCTGTGGGTCACGCTCTTGAACTGCCCTTGCGGCGCGGCGCCTACGCGCTGGGTGGCGGAGTCCAGTGCGGCGAGGTCGGGGTGGGCCTGCTCTAGGGTCTGCAGGGCGCGAAAGAGCTGGTCGTATTCGGCGTCGGAGATGCTCGGGGCATCGTCTTGGTAATAGCGCCGATTGTGCTCGTGCAATTGCTCGCTGAGCGCGCGCATCTGAGCCTGGATAGCGTCATGCGACGCGTGATCAGACGCTTTGGACTCTTCTTCGCTCACCACAGTCTCCACACTTGTGCAAGGCACAGGGCGCTGCACATGATGACCACCACATATCGAATCAAGGCTTGTCTCCCCGCCAAAATACTTCTCGCGCCCACGTACGACCCCAGCGCCTGCCCGACAATCATCACCAGCGCCGCTGGCCAGTCGATAAGCTGAGCACCCAAAAAGACCAGCAAGGCGGCGGCATTGCTGGCGAGATTGAGCACTTTGGCCGACGCCGTGGCGGCGACTAGGTCTTTGCCTGCGCCCAATACGGCACTGGCGGTGTACATTGTGCCCGCGCCGGAGCCGAGCACGCCATCGTAGGCCCCCACTAACGCCGTCGCCGCGCCCTGCCCTACAGTGCCCCAGCGCTGACGCGGCCTGATGCGGGTGTGCACCACGGCAAAATACAGCGCTAACAACAACAAGACGATGGGCACGATCCACTGCAGATACGGCGCCAGCAGAAAAGCACCCATAGCGCCTAAGATGCTGCCCACGGCCGCCAGCGGCATCCACGCCAGCGCGGCGAGCGCATCGGGATGACGGTGTGCAATGAGAGTGGTGCTGGTCACCGCCGTGCCCAGGACTGCTTGGGCCTTATTGGTCGCGACGGCGGCCAAGGGCGGCACGCCAGCGAGCATCAACGCGGGCACGGTCAGCAGCCCGCCGCCGCCAGCTAAAGCATCGACCCAACCGGCACAGGCCGCGATGACAAATAGCCACAGCAGCGCTTGGGCACTGATAGTGAGTTCCATAGCGCCCTCTAGCGCGAGCGGTGCTGAGAGAGGGCCGCCGCGCTGAGCAATTGCTCGCGTTGATAGGCAATGGACTGGCGGGTCATGGCGCTGCGCGTATCATCGAGCAGCAGGCCATCGAGCCACTGGGAGAGCAAAATCGCCTCGCCCGCCCAGCGGTCGAACATCTCCACATCGGACAAAGCCCCTGGCAGGTCGGTGGCAAGCACCAAGCCGTTGTAGGCATGCGCGG
>CAKZUS010000157.1 GCA_937921805.1 uncultured Granulosicoccaceae bacterium | reverse complement strand
ATATTGAAAAAGTCCTCAAACGTCGGCATGAGCAAAATCGCCTTGGATCTGCCCAAAGAGGAGCTACACGATACCTTGCAGCGCTTTGGCTTTGGCGCACAGCCTACGCTGCTCTTCCCGGGCGAGGTCGCCGGACGTCTGCGCCCCGCAGCCAATTGGGCTAGGGCAGATCACGCTGCCGTGTCGTATGGCTATGGCATCTCCGTCACCTTGATGCAGTTGGCCTCGGCCTATGCGACGCTGGCCAATAAAGGGGAGTACGTGGAGCCAACGCTGTTGGCCGACCAGGTGCCGAGAGTGGAACAGGTTGCCGATGCGGAGCATGTCCATGCGGTGGCGCAGATGCTCGAAGCCGTGGTTGGCCCCGGGGGCACCGCGCAGCGCGCGCATATAGATGGCTATAGTGTGGCGGGCAAAACGGGCACCACACTCAAGCTCACTGCTGCGGGCTACGAAGGCGGTGTGTACCAGTCATTGTTCGTCGGCTTCGCCCCTGCACAGAATCCCCGCGTTGTGGTCGCTGTGTTGGTCGATGAGCCGCGCGCAGGAGAGTACTATGGCGGCGTCGTGGCCGCGCCGATTTTCGCTCAAATCATGTCTAAAACGCTGCGCCTGCTTGGCATTATTCCCGAGCATCTGGAGGCCAAGACATGAGCATGAGCATGAGCATGAGCATTGAGAGAGTACGCGAAGCTTTGGCGCAGGGCGCGCGCTTGCAACGCAACTCGCGCTCTGTGCGCCAAGGCGATGTGTTTGTCGCTCTGCCAGGAATCGGCGCGCATGGGCGCGCGTACCTGTCCGATGCGCACGCGCGTGGTGCGTGTTGCGCCGTGCTTGATGCTGAGCTGTCTGGGGCAGATGTAACTGCAGATGTATCTACTGCGCGTGCGCTGCCGGATTTTCCAGTGTTGTATTGGCCAGAGCTGGATACGGCGCCGCAAGCGTTTTTGAATGCGGCTTTGCCGCTGCGCCACGAGATCCCGCTGGTCGGAGTGACCGGGACTGATGGGAAAAGCTCGGTGGCCTCGTTGTGCGCGCAATTATTGTCCGAGAGCACGCCTGCGTGGTTGTTAGGCACGGTGGGCGCCGGGCCGTGGGATGACTTGCAAGCGGGGCTGAATACGACGCCAGATCGTGTGCAGTTACAGCACTGGCTACACGATGCCAACGGTGCTCATGCCGCCGCCGCAGTAATGGAGGTCTCCTCCCATGCCCTGGTGCAGCAGCGAGTGCAGGGCATGGTGTACGACTGCGCGGTGTTTACCAATCTTGGGCGCGACCATCTTGATTACCACGGTAGTGTCGAGGCCTATCGAGAGGCAAAATGGCAGCTGTTTGCCCCCGAGCGTTGCCGCCATGCGATCGTCAATATTGATGATGCCGTCGGGGCCAGCCTCGTGCAGAGTTTGCGTGATCGAGGGCAGAGTGTGACGACGGTGAGCGCTGCGCAGCACGGCGATCTTCGCTACAAGATTATGCATGCTGGCGATGCGGGACAAACCCTGCAGTGGTTTTGGCAAGGCCAACAATACGACAGCCACATCCCGTTTCTGGGGGCATTTAATGCCAGCAATGCCGCTTTGGCGCTGGCTGTGGCCTTGCACGAGCGCGATGGCAAAGAGATAGACGAACTACTCTCGCGCCTTGCCCGCGCCCAGGCGGTGCCGGGGCGGATGGAGCGCTTTCGTGGGCAAGGCCTGCAAGTGATCGTAGACTTTGCGCATACACCGCAAGCGCTAGAGACTGTGCTGCGGGCGATACGGCCGCATGTGCAGCGCGAGCTATGGTGTGTGTTTGGTTGCGGTGGTGATCGCGATCGCGGTAAGCGCGCTGAAATGGGGCGCGTTGCCGAGGCCTTGAGCGAGCGCGTCGTGGTGACGGATGACAATCCGCGCAGTGAAGCCTCGGCTGCGATTTTTGCGGATATTCGCACCGGCTTGATCGATCCCGATGCAGTGCAGTGGTTGTCTTCTCGCGAACAGGCGACCCGCTACGCTCTCGAGCATGCGCAAGTGGGAGACTGCGTGCTGATTGCGGGCAAGGGCCATGAGAACACCCAAACCGTTGGCAACGAAGTGCGCCACTATAGCGACCGCGAGACGGTGCAGCGCCTACTGCAGGAGGCCGCATGCGCTACACACTAGGTGCGCTGGCCGCCTTGCTCAATGGCACGGTATTCGAGGCTGATCCACAGCATCGTGTCGATGGCATGCTGCGCATTGATAGTCGTCAGATACGCACTGGTGATGTTTTTGTTGCGCTGGCGGGCGAGCAGCTCGATGGTCATGCCTTTGTTGCCGCCGCTCTGAGTGCAGGAGCCGCCGTGGCGATTGTGACGCGCAGGCAGCCTGGGGCGGGCGCGCAGCTGCTCGTTGCCGATGCCGTCGTGGCGATGGCGCACATAGCCGCCCACTGGCGTGCTCAACACGACACCGCATTGGTGTGTGTAACAGGTAGCAATGGCAAAACATCGGTGTCGCATATGTTGGCGGCGCTGCTGCGCGAGCATGGCCCACTGTGCCAAACACCAGGCAATTACAACAACCATCTCGGCGTGCCGCTGGCTCTGTCGGCGCTGCGCGCTACTGATCGCTATGGCGTTATCGAGCTGGGGGCCAATCATGTTGGAGAGATTGCGGGCTTGGCGCGCATTGCTCAGCCGAATGTGGCACTGGTGACGAACGCCAGCGAGGCGCATGTCTCAGGGTTTGGGAGCTTAGCGGCCATCCAGCACGCCAAAGGAGAGATTTTTAGCGCTCTCGAAGGGCAGGGCGTGGCGATTATTAATGCTGATGACCCCGCCCGAGGGCTCTGGCACGAGCTCGCAGGGCAGGCCCGCGTGCTGCGCTTTGGCCGTGCCGATGATGCCGATGTGCGCCTGCTCGATAGCGAGCCGGGGCAAGTGCATCTGGATGTCGCAGGGCAGCAGGTGATATTTGGCTTTGATTTGCTCGGGGAACATAACGCGCTCAATATTTGCGCGGTCGCGGCGGCATTGTTGGCAGTGAATGCACCACTGGAACTGCTCTGTACGCATGCCGCAACGCTGCAGCCTGTTGCAGGGCGTCTGCAAAGGCGGCCGACGGCCTACGGGCGCTTGATTGACGATAGCTACAACGCCAACCCTGCATCAATGCAAGCGGCCATTGATGTGCTGGTCGCGCACAGTGGGGAGACCTGTTTGATTGTCGGAGACATGGCGGAGCTGGGCGCAGGCGCCGAGGCGCAACACCAGCAACTGGGGCAGTATGCCCGCGATCGTGGGGTCCAACACTTGATTGCTGTGGGACAGTGGGCGCAAACGGTTGTTACAGCGTTTGGAGCGCGAGGGCAGGTCGCATCATCAGCGCATGAGGCCGCAGCCTTGGTGCCGTTTGCGGCCACCGTATTAGTCAAAGGCTCGCGTTCGAGCCGTATGGAAATAACAGTGCAAGGCGTGCAAGCGCGCTTTAGCAACGCGGAGCAAAACCCATGATGCTGTATCTAGGCCAATGGCTGAGTCAATTTGAAGAGGGCTTTGGCGTGATTCGCTATATCACGCTGCGTGCTGTGTTTGCGGCGCTGACCGCGCTGATGGTGAGCTTGCTCGTCGGCCCGCGCGTGATTCAGTGGCTGAGCCAGGCCAAGGTGGGCCAGCAAGTTCGTGACGACGGCCCGCAGACTCATTTGACCAAGCGTGGAACGCCAACAATGGGGGGCGCACTCATTCTGATTGCTTCATTGCTGAGTTGTTTACTGTGGGCCGATGTGGCGGTGCGCCAAGTGTGGTTTGTGCTCTTTGCCATGTTTGCTTTTGGGGCTATTGGCTGGGTCGATGATTACCGCAAAATCATGCTGCGCAATAGCGACGGCCTTTCGGCTCGGGCCAAGATTTTGTGGCAATCCGTGTGCGCATTGACGATTGCTGTAGGCATTTATTTGAGCGCGGAGAGTGCGGCGGAAACCGCGCTATTGGTGCCGTTTTTCAAAGATTTTGCGCTGCCTTTGGGGCTGCTCTTTCTTCCCCTAACTTATCTCGTGATAGTTGGTAGTTCCAACGCGGTGAACTTGACCGATGGCTTGGATGGCCTGGCGATTTTACCTACTGTGCTGATTGCATCGGCCTTAGGAGTCTTTGCTTATGCGACAGGGCACGGCGTGTTTGCCAGCTACTTGGATCTGCCACATATCGTTGGAGTGGGAGAACTGATGGTAGTGTGTGCCGCCCTCGGCGGTGCGGGGCTCGGTTTCTTGTGGTTCAACACCTATCCGGC
>CAKZUS010000156.1 GCA_937921805.1 uncultured Granulosicoccaceae bacterium | reverse complement strand
CTCCAAGCAATACCGCATCTTTGGCAGGCTCTGAGAGTCCTAGCTTGTCGCGTATCTCGGCCATGGAGACTTCAAGGCCCAGTGGTACCAGCTTCTCCAGATTGACTGCTAGACCGGCAAGATCCTCAGCCTCTGGGATCGCTAATTTGATACGCGGGTAGACCTGCTGAGGGCCAAAATTCAAATCAACAAAGGGTTTGATCAAATCACGATTGATCGTATTGCTAAGCTGTTTGGCATCAGCGGCTATGAGGTCCTGTCGTACGTCGCTTTGCGCGTCCTCGTTGCCTAATTTGCCCGGGGTACCCTCAGCACTGGCTGTTTGGCCTAGTACGGCCTTACTGACCTGCTTATCGGCCCATTCAATCAAGCGCGCAAAGGTCTCACTAGCGCCTGTCGTGTGTACGATTTGCTCGAACTCGATTTGCATCGACTCAGGCAAAATCGCCGCACCACTAGACCCCAAGGTCAACAGCGCACGCTTCAGCACATCCTTGTCATCTTTGCTGGCGCTGCTCTGATAGCGTCCGATGCGCAAAGGGATGCCGAAAATCTCAACAAACCCGAGCCAGTCTTTCAGACCGTACATCTTGCAGAGATAACCAAAGGCCACCAAGCGAGCCAGACCACCGCGTAACGCAATGCCTGATTTGAGTTTTGGCCGATGCACGACAAACTTATACGGCGGTAAATCGATACCTTGAGCGGGGTTTTTCTCGTCGATCAAACGCATGACCGACGGGTCATGCTGGTCGAAGACGAAGAAACGCGGGTCCCGCCATTCGTAGCGCTCAGGCAGCCATTGCGAACCCCGCTGCCAGAGGATTTCACAGACGCTGTAGCCTTTGCCCAGCGCATCAAGTGAATCATCTAGTAAGTCACCAAAGATCGGCGCGTCAACGAGCTGCTGCACGGCTTCCGCAATCTTCTTAGCCTTACTATCATCACCGCCCGCGGTCACCGTGATTGGCAATCCCGATATGGCGAGCTTTCGGGTATGCAGCACGCTCGCGTAGTGCATATCGCGCTCTTCCATCTCCTCGGCTAGCGTCAGATACGCGTCTGCGTCACCCTCTGCGGCGGCTGCGAGTATTGAGGCCAAGCGTTGCGGCGTCAGGCCCGACGCAGCGCTACCACTGCCCCACGGATTACGGATCGACGTAGGGCCTGCAATCTCTTGTGTTAGCGCTACCATGCACCCTCCTGCTCAAAATCGTTACTAGTGACTGGCTCGAACTCGAACAGTCGTTGATTGGCGCACATCCACAGCAAAGCCTGAGATGTACTGTCCACCTGGTCGTCATGCTCCGCGAGCGGAAACCGGTGTAGCTCACTCTCGTAGTCTGGGAGCCACGCCGCCTGCTCGGGAAGAAACACCCGTCCAGCCTCAAACACGGGGCTTTGCGTACTCATACGGGTCAGCTTGTCGCCTTCGGGATCGATAGCGATTACGGGTAGCCGCGTGGTGGTGCGCAGGTCCTGGATCAGGCTCTGCCCGCTCGCTTTGTCCTCTATCATTACCGCCTGTGGGGACCACTGCGCCGCTAAGTTGATCGCCGTTTGCTTGAGCGTGGGGTAGTCAACACGCTCTCGCCAGACGTGCAGCAGATAATACGCAAGCTGCGTCTCCGCCCAGGTTGTGCAGACTGACGGGTCATTGATTTGCCCTGGCTTGTATGCAGTGTCCCAGCTTTGCACAATGCGAATCGGTTTCGCTGGAGGGGTTTTGTATCGGCGCGGCCAATGGCGTTTAATCATGCCGCCTTCGGCTGGTGTTGGCTCCTGTTGGTATTGCCCCGAGAAGCCGTAAGAGCCTAATGCACGCTTGGTCTTCTCGATCTCAGGCATGCCCTCGCGTTCCGGGTGAAGAATGTCCCCAGGATTGCGAGACAGGCGCACAGAGCCAATGGAGTACGTCTTTGCCGACTCCGCAATGGCGGGGATCTTTAAGTGCGTCCAGTCGTCTTGTTCTAGTAGGTGGCCCGTTAGGTCTTTCTCATGCAATCGCTGCATCACGACCACAATGACGCCGTTCTTTTTGTCGTTCAGCCTGGAATAGAACGTCTGGTCAAACCACGTCAGCGCGTTCTCGCGCTCGACCTCTGACTCAGCTTGTCTTGGGTTATGGGGGTCATCGACAATGAGAAAATCACCCCCCTCGCCCGTAGCGGTACCGCCTGTACTGGTAGCGATTCGGTGCCCGCGTTGGGTGGTGACGAACTTATGCTTTTCGTTCTGGTCCTTAACGAGAATGGTTTGAGGGAAAGCCCGTCTATACCACTCGCTTTGAATAATCAGACGGCAATCGACACTGTGCTTGACCGACAACTTGTCTGCATAGGACGACACGACGAATTTAGCGGTGGGATCATGCCCCATCACCCACGCAGGCCACGCTACGGTCACGGATATCGACTTCATATAACGCGGCGGAATGTTGATAATCAGTCGCTTGATATCACGGCGAGTCGCGGCCTCTAGGTGTTCCGCGATGAGATCGATATGCCAGTTGTGCAAATACGCTTTGCCGGGATCGACCGTAAAAAATGACCGCTGTATAAAGCTCACCAACCGTTGGCGTACCAGCGCATCAGCGACCGCGCTCATATCGATTGAGCGTAGAGATCCAGCAGGCGCTTATCATCCTCAGCAGTCGGCATCTGCACGCCTCGTGGGTCATCCAGACCCTGTATGCGGCGGATCATCGACACGGCCAGAGTGTTGACCTCCATGAGCACTTTTAAGTTACGAGCATCGAACAGCAACGCCCCCGCCATCCCCTCCTCAGATTGCGCTTTTTGAAGTGCGCTGTGCACGAGCTGCAGCGCGACCGAGGCATTGCGAGTTCCCAGCTCCATATCCTCGATATTGGAGGCCACTGCGCCCTCAAAATGGGCATGCACTTGCTCGCGTTTGCTGGTTTTCCCTTTGCGGGTCCACCCGAGGCGTTTAGCGCGTCGGCGTACGGTGGTCGGTGAACTGCCGTGGTTCTGCGCTACGGCGCTTATTGAGACCTCACCCGCGCAATAATCCCTCTCAATGGCCAGCCAATCGGTCACTGGACTTGCCGCTCAATGAGTCGATCTAGCTTGGCATGGATTTGGTCTAAATCCTCGCTGAACTCCCCCCGAAACACATCAAGGCGCTCTTCTAGACGTTTTTGATTGGCTTCTAGGTAGTCAACCTGTTGCGCGGTTTGCACAATTTTGCTGTCGAGCGCAAAGCCCCACGCCACAGCAGACCCCACGATCAAAATCGTGGTGAGTATGCTGGTCAAATCTATACGTCGATCGATATGCCAACGCTCGATTGGCGGGGTCTGGGTAGTCATATCCCAAAGCTAGAGCGGTATTGTCGGCGCCAACAGGTGCAATAGTGCACTAGGCCGCCGTGAGGGGGTTGCGGATATTGAACACGTGCCGCCGTGAGATGCCGTACCGCGCCGCGAGAACATCTGCTTTGCACATGCCTGGTTGGGTTTCGACATCGTCGTACTGACTGCGGATCAGCGCATTGCGGATCGCCATAAACGCTCGCTTTGACGGGAACGTCACCGTTGACCCACTGTAACGCTGGGATAGCCGCTGCGCCTTCTCAACGCCGATAGCGAGCGCTACGGGGTGATTTAGTGGCATCTCTGCGGGGAAATACACTCTCGCCCCGCCCAGCGCCTGACCGAGTTGTACCGCGTCTTTCGTGCCGATCACCTCGGCTATCTCGTGCAGTATTGTCATCATCATTGCTCCGTGTGAAAAACCGCGAACCGGCGCGGCGCGAATTACCAAAAATAAACGTGGGGCTTCTTACTCCCCAAAGGCCATGCGATACCCTCAGGATCCATCCCCTGCTCCACTTTTTTGCACAGCCGCTTGTTCGCATTGCGCTTAGGTCGGTTCATGAACTCTCGGGTCCACCAGCTAGGAGTCTTTGCTAGAAAGCAGTAGTAGCCGTTGCGGTGCAGGTTGATACGCCCTTTGCTATCACGGTCTCTGCGGTTTTTAGTGGACATGGGCCAGCCCTCTCGTCAAATGAAACACCGACAGCTCAGCGGCCAGCAGGTCAGAAACACGCCGATAGTCGCCAGAGGCTTGCAAGTACGTTACGTCGTCATACAGCCGCTCCAGGGGTTGAGGCTGGGTACCGAGCGGCCAGAGAAGCCAGTCGAAAGCGCCAAAAGATTTTGCTCCTGAAGAAACCGCATCGCCCGACAGCCGCGTCCGAAGAACCCCCCTAAAGGGGGGTTCTTCGTACTTCAGCAAGGTTGTATTTCTTCGCTGCGAAGAAATCATTTCTTCGGTGTTTTTTCTTACCATATCAATTACTTATCTTGATTATTACTGGAAGGCGAAGAAATCGTTTCTTCGGTGCGAAGAAACGCGAAGAAATCATTTCTTCGCTCACGAAGTTTTGACGTTATCAGCATACAAAAACCCTTCAAATTCAATAATATGGCCTTTCTTCATCATCGCATTGACTAGCATTCTCGCTGCGTTAGCGCTTTTAGGAATTTGAGCATCTAAAAGCATCTGTTGGAACGCCATTCGCTCTACGCCCACCCCTTGCTCACCACAATCCCTGAGCAGGTGGTAACACTGCAATTGCTTGCCGGTTAACGCAGGCTCTACTTCTACTGGGGCAATCGCTTGGCGGAAAACAAGGCTTGTGACCTCTTTACCGTCAAATTCTGCGACCGTGACGCTCTCCCCCTCGAACCAAGTCTCAGCAGGTTCGGGGGCATCCTTCATTTTCGTGCTCACAAGCTTGGCGTAATAGCCTGTAGAGCCGTCGTCAGGTTTTTCCACCTGGTATTCAAAATCAATAGCGCCACGGATCGTAGAGGCTCCTCTAGCGCGGTTTTTGTTGCTGTGCCCTGTGTGGTGCACGATCATCACAGAGCACTCATATTTGGCGCGGATAAGCTGGTCGACGTTGTCGATAAACACATTCATATCCGCAGTAGAATTCTCATCCCCCGCGCCCAGATTACGGGCCAAGGTGTCAATGACTACCATCACGGGCGCTTCGTCTTCGATGTCTGCCACCGCGTCAATAGCCTCGACAACAGAGAGGGCAGACGCCTCGTCATACAGGCTCGCTGCCTGCTCGCTGAAGTAGATAGGCGCGTCATCGATACTCACCTCAAACGCCTTCTCAAAAGCCGCGAGACGCCGCGCAAGGCCACCATGGCCCTCCCCCGCGACATACACCACCAAGCCCTTCTTAACGGGATTGCCCTGCCACTCAAGACCCAATGCACAATGCAGGGCCATAGCTAAAGCGAGGAAGGACTTATAACTACCAGGATCGCCATACATGAGACCCGTCGTGTTCGCTTCGATGTAGTTCTCGATGAGCCAAGCCACAGGGCTAAGCCGTGCCCGCACATCGCGGCCATGTGTCAGCGAGAAGCCTTTCTCAGTGCGCTCTTTGGCCTTTTTTGCCTTGTACACCTGCTTGGCCATATGAAAGATCGTCGCAGCCGTGACAGGCTCTTTGCGAAAGTCGGTAGCGAACGACGCCCAGCAGCGCTCCATCTCAGTCGCGTTGTACGTATCGCCTTGGCTACTCCAGTCGTCCCATATCGCAAAGCCATCTATTGATCCATCAAACTGGTGGAACAAACCCATACCAACAGCTACCCAAGGACCGCGCCCCATGTTGGGGTCCAGCATGTTGACGGCGGTTTTCAGCTTCTCAGAGGTGATATCGAACTTAGGCTTCGCGTGTAGCCACAGCCGCTCATCCTCCGTCAAAGTCAGGCCCGCTAACGCGCCAGTATTGCCGCGTTCAACCACCTCCCAGTCATCGGGAGCAATGCTTTCAAAGTAATCAACAAGGGCTTGGGCCGTTTCGACGGTGATAAGGGGCAATTCGTGCGGGGCCACATCCAACAGTGACTTCTCCGTCACCCATTCGTAGGGCTTACCCGTGCCAGGGTGGATGGCATAAGCAACGTACTGTTGCCCATCACCCAGCACCTCGACCTTGTGCGTCAGGCCCAGAAAATCGCGATACTTCTTACTGCGTATCACCGCGAAAGGTTCATCAGTGCGAAACGCGAGTAAGGTTTTAGGGGCCTCACCCACCCGCTGTACTGTCGGGCCAATATGCGCGTCACACCATGCCACAAGCTGGGCCACTACCTCAGGGTCCTTAACATCCAAGTCGCCCGCAGGGTAGTGGCAAGACAAGACACCTACCCCACCCTCTGCGAAGCCATTAGAGACCCAGCGTTTGTGGTGAGCATGTGTCGCTTTGATCGTGCTCCACCCCTTAAACCCGGGGTGCTTCTCCCCAGGTTTTATGGGGACAATCGGGTATCCCAAGTCGATCAGATGCGCGCCGTGTCGCTTTAAGAACCCCTCAGCCTCCAACGCGGTATTGGCCATCGAGGCCTACCCACGCAGCAAACGGCAGACAAGCCCCCAGAGCGCGCCTTGCGGCGACCCAGGCAAGCTCGCACCGTTTGTGTCAATACCGCAAGATACAAAGTCAAACATGCTATTACGTGACATCATCAAGGTGCTCCTTTACCGTTGAGCTATCGAAAATCAAGACGCCACAAAAATGCTGACGGGCAACAATAGACAAGGCCTCTTCAACGGTGATGCCGTTGTCGTTAGCCATCTCTTCTATGAAGATGTATAGATCGTTAGATACCGGCACAGTGATCGCCTCAGTACGCTCACCGAACGCCGCCGCATGCAGCTCGCGCTGTATCGTCTCATCACTCGTGCCGTTGCGCGCCATCGCCGATCCGGCGCGACCTATCAGAAACTCGATACCCGCATTACGTAAAACATCGCTCTTTGGGAGCGCATTCTTTTGCGTCTTGCCGTACTTAATGAACGCCCTATCGGCCGCGTTAGGCATCCGAGCGGTGATACTCGCGTTCTTTTTACAGCCTACAATCTCGCCGTAGTCATGAATAACAGTGCTCATTGACAAGAAAACTCCATGTGTTAACGCCGCGAGCTACGCGGCAGCCTCTCTATTCGAGGGATCATTAGCCGCTACAGGCCGGTATAAATGCTCTTGGTACGTAAGCTGCCCTTCGGTCAGCAGGTCAAGTCTCAACGCCTGTTTCTCGGGGATCAACTCGCGCCACGCCGCCACTGAAGGAGGTTTGATGCCTAGCGCCCGCGCAATCTTTGTCTGAGTGCCATAGCGACCACGCCCACCGAAGTGCTCGAACACGTCATCTTTGTGCATCTCACCCTCTAAATATTAGCTTTGAGTTACATTTTATATGCACGTTTATACTTATGCAACATTAGATACACTTAATGTCATGCAAACATTCGGTGAACGCCTGGGAACCAGGCGAAAAGAACTCCAGCTCAGCAAGGCGGAGATAGCACGACGCGTGGGCGTCGCGCCACCCACTGTGGGCCAGTGGGAGAACGGAGAAAACTCCGTCAAGGGTGAGAACCTGCACGCACTGGCGCGCGTGCTGCAATGCAGCTCCGAATGGTTGCTTACTGGCAAAGGCCCTGCCGCCGCGTTGAGCGCAGCGGGCAAAGAATACCTAACACTGCAAGACGCCGCCGACATCGCGCTTGTTGCCTACTCGATCGTCGAGACACAAGCTAAAGCCCCCAATGCAGCGGGGTTTCGGGCGATCTACTTACTGGTTGATGAGATTGTGCGGGATGAGGGCATTGACCCCATGCAGGACAGCGCAAAGATCATCAGTCTCGCCAAATACGCCCTTCGACGCCTATAGCTAGGAACGTGGAACTGGCGGTGTCGGCGGTACTGGCGGTGTTGGCCCGAAATTCAGCTGTATCGTCGATCCGGTAATACTACTAACCCGAATCGAGACGCGGCGCTCTTCGCGCGGAGGTGCCTCGCGCATCGCCTCTCTCAGTGCATTGATTTTGTCCGCAGACACGGTCATTTCTAGCTCCCTCCAGAAACTCTCAAGATGCAACGATCGAGACATGAGCAAACGCTCAACGTCCATATCGCTAACAGCTAGGCTTTGGGCGATAACGTTAATTATCAAGTTGTAACAATCATCACACTTATTACTCATGTCCTTATACCGTGCTGTAGCGTAAGTGTGATAGCGACCACAAAAATACTTCATTAAGTCTGCTAGTGAAGCAGACTCGTTCTGATTCCGCACGAATACTAATAATTCGTCAAAACTAATTTATTTTCTTGACTGTTGATTAGTTTTAACTTAGTCTTAGCTCCAACACACACGGAGCTACACACATGGACACCT
The DNA here is from genome assembly GCA_937921805.1 of uncultured Granulosicoccaceae bacterium. Lineage (GTDB taxonomy): Bacteria > Pseudomonadota > Gammaproteobacteria > JABXHR01 > JABXHR01 > CAKZUS01. The sequence continues at coordinate 2,803 of CAKZUS010000156.1, read as the reverse complement.
CTCCCCGCAGCCGGTACCCCGCACGATTCGCGTTTGTCGCGCATGCTCTTGACGCATTACGCAGCCAAGGTCTCGACGTACACGACTTCAACAACGTGCTATCAGGTCGTCTTACTGCGCATATCGCGACGGATCTCAACCTTTTCAAGACGCGCTACCCGCGCCACAGCGGCTTGTGTGCGCGCTCCACGTTGCCCGATGGTCGCAGAGTCGAGACGCGCCAGTTTGCGTTCACTTTCGATGTGCGAGGCGTCGACTACACCATCGCCGTTCGGTATGAACAGACCGTGTCCGACGCAGACCGCTTACGTCCTTCGGCCAACGATACTGGCAACGTCATCACATTTCCTCCGCGCCCATGCGCTGCCGCCCCCTCTACGCCACCGAGTCCGGAGGCTGCGTGATGCTACACCATCTAGACGACAAGATTGAGCCATTCGTCTTGGCGGCATCAAACGACGCGCACTACTCACGCAATACCGTGAAAGCCTTCTCCAACGACCAACTGCTCGATGAGTGTGCAGGCCTCAGCGTGCCCTGTGTCGCTGAGCTAGCTGCTCGATTTACGGCGCAACAAGACAAGATCGCAGATCTTCTTGAAGAGCTGAACGGTGCTGAAGCAGAAACCAGCAGCGCTGAATCGGATCTCGAAGCCGCTGAAGAGGCGCTAAGGCAGTATAAAAAGCTCGCTGCAGACAATGAAGTGTTGATCGCCGGGTTAACGAAAGTGGTCAAAGAGTTATCCCAGGAAGCGGCATGAAGACTTTTGCGTGGAAGCAATTTAACGACATTCGATCAACCAGCGGTGACCGCGAAGCGATCCTGTACGCACAGGCACACAACAAAACCGTCGTACTGGCGCGATCTAGCAGCGAAGAGACTATATACGGCGTCATCACCAACTCTACGCTGTTTGAAGACAATCGGTTTGCCGTCGGTAAATGTGGCGATTACTGGTCCACCGTGCACGTCGACTCCGGCTACAGCGTCTGCTTGGCAGCCGTAAGTCGCAAACAAGCCATCGAATACCACAACGCCCGTATCGAGCACGCCGAAGCCCGAGAGGTCGGAATTTTTGAAAGGCGAATTGCCCAACTCGACCACACCTGGCGCGAACGCACCCTCTCCCAGATTTTGAACGCAGAAAACGCAGCACATGGAGCCGCAGCATGACTATTGAATCCGCCCTTAATCGAATCGCCACCGCACTAGAGCGCATCGCAGACACTCGGCAGCAGGCAGACGCTGCTGAAGTCGAGACGGTCGTTGCAGAAGCTGCGAACGTTGCACAAGTCGTGACCTTGGCCTCAGCCCAACCGCAACCGCCAGAGGCCACCAAGCAAGACGTACAACACGCTCTCGCAACGGTCTCCAAAGCCGGAGACCAGCACCGACAGTGGGCCATGCGCACTGTCGCTACGGCTGCCGGAAAGCGGACTGAAGACCGCCCAACCATCAACGACATTGACGAAAGCCAGTACACATCGCTCGTGCATCAATGCACCCAGTACATGAGTGAGCACGGTATCGCAGCTAAGGAGGCGGCGTGATAGACAGGTCCGCACGATTTAGCTGGGCTACCGCCCAGCTAATCCTCAACGAAGACGGCATGAAGGGCTGCATTGATTATTTAATCAGCAAGAGGCAGCCGGTGATATTCGTTGCCCTGCACAGCGCCTCCCCAGGAGTGCTTGTTAACCCTAAAAGCCTAGAAGATGGTCAGTTTTATTCGGGCAAATTCGACGGCTCATGGTGCGTGATTCATCGCGACACCGGATTAACAGCGGCGTATGGCCCTACTCGCAGGCTAGCAATAGAGAACTTTGAATCAAAATTCACAGGGGAATATGGCCAAAAACTGTTGAGTTCAATGTGTAGGCAGAACCCTGATTTTCACAAAAAAATGAGGGAGACGTACGGATTAAACGAGGTACTAGCATGAGCACCGGTAATAAGTATCTGGCGTATCACCCGACGAAAGGGTTCCACAGGAGAAGAGTATGACTAAGCAACACGCGCGACTTGCCCCAAGCGCCGCATCACGCTGGATGCAATGCCCCGCATCGGTGCAAGCGGTTGAGGCCTTGCCCCCGCGCGATGACAGTAGCTTCGCCTCGATCGAAGGTACTTGTGCCCACGACATTGCCGAGCAGATGTTAAGCGCGGCAACCCTTGGTAACGAGTACGTACCACCCATGGGCGAAATCCTATACGACGGCCCCCATGGCCGTGTTGTGTGTGACCAGCCCATGGTCGACCACTGCCAGACCTATACGGACTATATCGCCGCATTGGGGATTGAAAATATCATAGCCATAGAAGAACGTTTGCCTTGTCTTAACGAGCATGAATGCTCGGGCACAGCCGATTGCATTGCCTATGATTTTGATACAAACACCCTGCACGTCATTGACTTGAAATATGGCACAGGGGTGTTAGTCCATGCCGCAGACAACCCTCAGCTCACGCTATATGGCCTAGGGGCGTACAACGAGTATTTCTATCTCGGTATCGACAAGATCGAACTACACATCGTGCAACCGCGCCGTGATCACCTATCCACCGCAGCGATCACAGTCGAGCAGTTAAACACCTTCGCCGTCCTGGCCGGTGCCAAAGCGAGCGCAGCGGTAAACGACGCTCCGAGCTTTGGCCCCAGTGAGTCAGCGTGTCGTTTCTGCCCCGCCGCCGCCACCTGCGACGCCAAACGGGAACAGGATGCCCTCGAAGCATTTACCGGCTTTGAGGCTATCGGCGTCGACACCATCACCGCACCGGTAGATCACATTGACCTCAGTAAAGC
>CAKZUS010000155.1 GCA_937921805.1 uncultured Granulosicoccaceae bacterium | reverse complement strand
ATCGGTGCTGTTTTTTGGAGGGCTGTGGGGCGTGCTGGGAGTCTTTTTTGCGATTCCTCTCGCGACGGTAGTGCAGGCGGTTCTCAACGCCTGGCCTAGTGCCACCAAGGCACTGGCTGCTGAGCGCCTTGATGCTGACCTCGACCCCACAGATCCCATAACTTAAGCGGCGCCCGCTCATTTTTAAGAGGCATAAAAACAATGTTTGAAGGAAGTATGGTGGCGGTGGTGACGCCGATGCATGCAGATGGCAGCGTCGACTACGCAGCACTGCGAACCGTTCTGGATTGGCACGTCGAGCAAGGGACACAGGGCATCGTCTCTGTCGGGACCACCGGCGAGTCCGCAACGCTGACTGTGCCTGAGCATATGGACGTGGTCAAAGCGACGATTGAACACATCGCGGGGCGCATTCCTGTTATCGCCGGTACAGGGGGCAATGCCACGGCAGAGGCGATAACTCTGACGCGCAGCGCCCAGGCTTTGGGCGCTGACGGCTGCTTGGTCGTCGTGCCCTACTACAACCGTCCATCGCAAGAGGGCTTGTATCGGCATTTTTGCGCTGTGGCTGAGGCCTGCGATGGGCCGATTTTGTTGTACAACGTCCCAGCGCGTACAGGGCTGGACATGGACGCGTCCACCACGGCGCGCTTGTCTTCGGTGCCCAATATTGTCGGTATCAAAGAGGCCCACGGCGCTGTCGCGCGCACGCGCGAGTTACTGGCACAGTGTGACGAGGGTTTTGTCGTCCTCAGCGGTGAAGATCCTACTGCCTGCGACAGCATGCTCGCCGGTGCACGTGGGGTGATTTCGGTCACGGCGAATGTCGTTCCCCAACGCATGGCGGCTTTGTGCGCCGCCGCTATGGACGCACAGACCGACACCGCTAAAGCACTCGATGCGAGCTTGCAGCCTCTGCACCAGGGGCTGTTTTGTGAGCCTAGCCCCCAGCCTACCAAGTGGGCGATGTCGAAAATGGGTCTGATTGATGACGCGGTGCGCTTGCCATTGATTCCATTCAGCGAGCCAGGCCAGGCCAGGCTGCGCCCTGTGCTCGATGCACTAGGGCTGCTCTAATGCGCGGCACAGGGAAGGCCATTGCTGTAGGAGTGCTCGGAGCGCTAGTAGGCGTGCTCAGTGGCTGTGGGAGCTTTGCGCCGGGCAAAGACGCCGAGAACGCCTATGCGCGAGTCGAGGCGATAGACCCGCTCAAACTGCCGCCAACGCTGCGCGATGAGTCCACAGCGAATACCCCACTGTCGATCCCCGATAGCACTCTGTTGCCTATTGTGCGCGGCGCGCGCTTTCAGCGCGACGGGCAAGTGTTTTGGCTCGAATTGGGGTCGCGGCCCGAAGTGGTGTGGGCGCCATTGCAGAAATTTTTGAGCACCTACCAGTACGAGATTATTAATAAAGACGACCTCAGCGGCCTGATTGAGACCGCGTGGCGAGACGTCGCGAACCCGAGCACTGGCGCACGCAGCACGATGGACAGCGTGGGGCAGATGTTGGGCATGGGCGGGGGCATCAACGAGAAAGAAAAGTTTATTTTCCGCCTTGAGCGTGCGGCGAATGGCGGTGCGCGCTTGTTTGCCTCGCATCGCCGCCTAGCCGAATCGGGGAGCCTCGCCTTATCCCAGCCCGGTGATCCGCAATTGGCGGCAGCGATGTTGTCGCGCTTTTTGGTTTATCTCGGATTTAGCCGCCCCGTGAGCCTGTCGATGCTGCACGAGATCGTGAACACTCCCTCTAGTGCGGTCTCGATGGTGCAAGGCGACGAAGCCTTGCTGGTTCAGCGTCCATTGCCGCTGGCGTGGCCGCGCGTGGAGCAAGCGGTGCTGGAGTTGGGGTTTGAGATTTGGGGACAAGATCGCTCGGCGGGCAAACTCGGAATCCGCCCGCAGGCTATTTTGCCCCCTGGCGTAGAGCAGACGGGCGTGCTGGCGCTGAGCGGTGTAGTGGGCGGCAAGCGCCCGCGCTATATCTTGCAATTTAGCGCGGCGGGAGAGACGGCGAGCGCCGTGCAGCTCGCCAGTGCTGAGGCCGGTATAGAGATCAGCGGCGAGGTGCGCCGCGCCTTCTACGAAGCTCTGCAACCGCGCATCGGCTAGTTGCTTCATGCTGCAATTCGCCGCGCTAGGCAGTGGAAGTAAGGGCAATGCCTATGTCGTGCGCAACGCCGACACGGTGCTATTGATCGACGCGGGGTTCACCCTCAAACGCTTGCGCGCTGAGCTGGCGGCGCTGTCTCTGAGCGAGCAAGATATTAGCGCGATATTAATTAGCCATGAGCACGGTGATCATACGCGTGGCCTGGGGCCGTTGGCGCGTGCTTGTCAGGCGCCGGTACATCTGACATACGGCACCTATCGGGCTTTGCGCGATACCAAGTTCACGCGCTACCAATTGGGCTATGCCAACGACGGCATGTATCGCGTCGGCAGTCTGGAAGTCACGCCTTTTGCGGTGCCGCACGATGCGAGCGAGCCGTGTCAGTTTTTGATTGCCAGTGGCTCGCATCGCATCGCTGTGTGCACCGATCTGGGCTACGCCACTCCGGCGGTAAAGGCGGCCCTGGAGGGCTGCGACGCGGCGGTGTTGGAATTTAATTACGACGCGCAGATGCTCGCCAATGGTCCCTATCCGGTGGCATTGCAAGAGCGCATTCGCTCGCGCTGGGGGCATTTGAGCAATGACGAAGCGGCTTCGTTAGTGGTCGGTTTACCGCGTCTACAGTGCCTTGCCCTCGGGCATTTGAGCGAAAAAAACAACACGCCCGAACATGCCGAAGCCGCTGCTAAGCGGGCGGTGGGAGCGCACACTCGCGTGCACGTGCTGGATCAGGCACAAGGCAGTGGTTGGCTGGAGGTGATCGGGTGAGGCTAGACCCTATTTTTAAACCCTTTTTCTAGAGCCAGCTTTGTATTGTCGCTTCGATTTGTGCCGTCGTCAGGCCCGCATCGAGCAATAGCTCTTCGCGCGATCCCTGGGACTGATGGCGATCTGGTAGGCCAATCAGCCGCACTTTGGGATGATGTGTACCCTCTGCTAGATACTCCATTACGCCACTGCCCGCACCGCCAGCGGTGACATTTTCTTCGATGCAAATCAGCAGCGGATAACGCGCCGCCAAGTCATCGAGTAGCGCCGTATCTAAGGGCTTCACAAAGCGCATATTAATCAGGGCCAAGTCGAGCGCTTGCGCCACGGGTTCGGCCAGGGCCAATACGGTGCCAAAGCACAGCACTGCCGCAGGCGCGGTGTCGCTGCGACGGCGCCACTGGGCGCGTCCAATCGCGAGTGTGTCGAGAGTGTCGCTCGGGGTCGCACCGGGGCCTTTGCCGCGCGGGTAGCGTACGCAGGCCGGGCCGTCGTGAGCAAAGCCCGTGCTGAGCATCTGCCGACACTCTGCTTCGTCGGCTGGGGCCATGATCAATAAGTTGGGGATGCAGCGCAGAAAGCTGTAGTCGAAGCTGCCCGCATGCGTTGGGCCGTCGGGACCGACCACGCCTGCGCGGTCAATGGCGAACAGTACGGGCAGGTTTTGTACGGAAACATCGTGGACGAGTTGATCATAACCGCGCTGCAAAAAAGTCGAGTAGATCGCGATGACGGGCTTGGCGCCATTACAGGCCATGCCCGCAGCGACCGTTACGGCATGCTGCTCGGCGATGCCCACGTCGTGATAGCGCCCAGGAAAGCGCC
>CAKZUS010000154.1 GCA_937921805.1 uncultured Granulosicoccaceae bacterium | reverse complement strand
TTGGCCACGTGTTGTTGCTGTGCCTGGGCAGATAAGCGTGCGTTGATGCGCTCGCTACCCAGGTGGGACATCAAGGCCGTAGTGAGCGCGGCCAAGGCGGCGACGATAATCATCGCCATCACCATCATCATGCCGCGCTGGTGGGCTCTAGACTCCATTGCGTATCGCCACGGTGCGCACTAGCATATTGCGCGCATACCTATCGTTGTAGTGCACGCTTTGGCCGGGTAGATCAAATTGTCGGGATATCTCGCGAGGCGCGGTGGGCTCGACACTGCGCCACACCAGCCCCAGTCGCAGGGCGCCGATATGGCTGACTTGCTGCATTGCGCTGTCGTAGGCGTCGGCGTGGCTGGCCGTGACAAAATGCGTGATGGGCGCGCCCTCGCACAAAGACGCGCCGCCGCAGTCGCGTAGCCCCAGTTGGAGCTGTAGCTGATCAACTCCTTCGGCCATGATGTCTACACGGTAGCGCATGCGTCCTTGCTCGCGATACAAGCGCAGTCGTTTGAGCGTCGGCAGTGGGGTGTGGGGGTCCAGCAGATAGGGCGACAGAAAGTAGCTGTGCTGCACCAGCCGAAAATTCTCCCCTGCGAGCCTAGGTGGCTGCGCGCCAAAGAACACCTCGCCGCCGCCAGGCCAAGCGCGCAAATACGCCTCGCCGTCGCGCAGCGCGCTATCGGCGATGGGGCCTAGCGCATAGCGCAGGGTGAGCACATCGGTGCCAGGGAGGTGGGCATCATAGGCGTCGATGCAGGCGAGCGAATCGCCGTCTGTGGCGTGCACCGGTGTGGTGAAGTCCACAAAGTAGCCCTCGCGGCAATCAAAATCGGGGGCGTGATTATCCAAGTTGGGCAGGCTGATGCGCTGACCGTCTAGGGCCGGGCCAAAATGCCCCGCCATGCGCACATCGTAGAGCAGCGGCGCCAGGGCGCTGCGTTGGCGCGACAGTAAGTCGGTGCGCTGCTGGTCGCGGGTGAACTTGGCGCTGCTCATGGCGTAGAGATACAGCGCGGTGCTGAAGACAAACGCGCCCAAAGACATCGTAATCATCAGCTCCAGCAGGGTAAAGCCCCTATTGCGTTGGCGCAGCACCTAGCGCCCCAACTGCCAGCGCACTGTGCGCCTGTCGCCACTGCGTGTGTCTTCCCACTCGATGCTCAGCTCGCCACGGGCGTGGTGTGGCGCGGCCTCGCTGCCACTATTGTGGGTGACGACGCGCACGAGCAAATCGCGCGAGGCCCCAGCGTGCAGACCGATCTGTTGCTCCAGGCGCTGGTACCAATATCGGTAGTCGTCTTGCGCCAAATCCCCAGCGCTGCAGCGGGACTGCTCCAGCGTGCTGCCAGAGTTGACGTGGCAGTGTGTGGTGGTGCTCAGGCCCCGTGAGCGAGCTGGCGCCAAGGCCGCGCCGGAGTACCAATACATCTCGGCAAAATCTGCCGCCAGGTGCTGTACCCGCTCGCGAATCAGCGCATCGCCGCCCATCAAGGTCGCCTCGCTGTGCAGGCGCCACAGCCCCGACATAGCCAGGCCCAACAGCGCCATAGCCACCATGAGCTCTACAAGGGTAAACCCGCGCGCCCCTAACAAGGCCACGCGTCTTCATCCGTGTGCACTCGCCCGCCATAGTGGAGCTGAATCTTTTGCCCACTGCCCGTGCGGGCATTGCAGACTACCCCTTCGATGGCGAGGTCTGCGCCGAATGCATCAACAAAGCGCCCATCACTGAGCAGGCGCAACGGCCCTATAAGATTGCTGCTTGGCCCAAAGCGAACGCTGAGGGCGCCCTCGGGGAGTTGGCGTCGGCGCAGCACCTGCCGAGTGTCGCTATCGACCACGAGCCAGCCTCGCGTCCAAGGTCCCACTGGGTTTGTCGTGCAGTCGCTGAAGTCCGTGTTGGCGGCGCAAACCCGCATCTCGCGTGCGCGTTGCTGCGCGTATTGGCGGGCGGTGGCGATGTCTTCAAGGAGGTGGCGAGAGAATTGGCGCGTCTCCGCTTGGGCGAGAAACTGCGTGAGTGGCGGCGCTGCCACGGCCAGCATCGCGGCCAATACGGTCATGACCACCATCAGTTCTATCAATGAAAAACCACTGGAGAGCGTGGAAAACGTCACAGGTGTCGCCAAACCAAATCCATCCAAACCGTATCGATCGAGGGTGATCAATAGGGATTAGCGGTTCATTGCGCCAAAATGTGAGGATAAGCTAATATCCGGGGGTGTTTTTCTCTACCCAGCGCTGGGTGCCGTCGATAAGCTGCTCGCGCTTCCAAAAGGGCGCCCGTGACTTGAGGGCTTCCATCAAGTATCGACAGGCCTCAAACGCCTCTTTGCGGTGCGCCGACCAGCAAGCTGTCAGGACAATGGGCTGCTCTGGCGTGATATCCCCTACGCGATGCGCCACGCGACACCCGAGTAGTGACCAGCGCTGCATGCCGTCTTGCACAATCTCCTCAAGCTGCGCCTGGGTCATGCCGGGATAGTGCTCTAGGTGCATAGCCGTCACGGTGTCGCCCTCGTTGAAGTCTCGCATGCTGCCCACAAAGCTCGCCATCGCTCCATAGCCGCGCAGCGTGTTCTGGTGGGCTTGGATTAACGCCCAAGGGTCAAAATCTTGCTCGTGTAGAGTGACCATCAGCCGCCCGTCACAGGGGGGAAAAACGCCACTTCATCGCCGTCTTGCAGCGCGTGCTGCCAGTCGGTGTAGTGTTGATTGACCGCCACCATGACTGCGTCTTGGGCGATGGGGGCATCGAATTGTGTCTGCAGGCGTTCCCATAACACCGCTGCGCTGCACGGAAGTGGACCGGTGTCGGTCAGTGTCGCGTGGCCGGTGCGTTCGCGCAAACTGGCAAAAAAATGAATTTTGAGCATGATCTAGCAACCCCTATGTAGCCCCGTATAGTACCGTGTAGTTCTCTTCGAGTAGGGGTGTTTGTCAATGAGCGAGCTCAGCCATTTTGATCAAAAAGGCCAGGCGCATATGGTCGATATACAAGACAAGGCCGTGACGCACCGCATAGCGGTGGCCGAAGGCTATGTGCGCATGGATGCCGCCACGCTGGCGCGCGTCGAGCAGGGCAGCCACAAAAAGGGCGACGTGCTGGGCGTGGCACGCCTAGCGGCCATTATGGGGGCCAAGCGCACCAGTGATCTCATTCCGCTGTGCCATCCCTTGCCGCTGACGCATGTGAGCGTGGAGTTCACGATTGAACACATCCCCGCGCCGCGCGTTCGCTGCGTGGTGCGCGCCGAGACGGATGGGAAAACTGGCGTAGAGATGGAAGCGCTCACTGCGGTGCAGATCGCCACGCTGACGATTTATGACATGTGCAAAGCTATCGACAAAGGCATGATTATCGACGGCGTGCGCTTGCTGGAGAAACACGGCGGCAAGTCGGGAACCTATCTTGCCTAAAGCGGGACCTAAAGCGGAGCCGAAGGCAGGACATCGTGCCGCTGTAGAGACAGAGGACGACAGGCTACTCGCCAGTGCTGCCTTCTCGCAGCCTTTGCTCGACTGGTACGACCAACACGGGCGCAAGAGCCTGCCTTGGCAGCGCGACCCCACGCCCTATCGGGTCTGGGTGAGCGAGATTATGCTGCAGCAGACCCAAGTGGCGACGGTGATCGGGTATTTTGATCGCTTTATGGCCCGCTTTGCGAGTCTCGCCGAACTGGCTAAAGCGCCGCAAGACGATGTGTTGGCGCTGTGGAGCGGGCTGGGGTACTACGCACGTGGGCGCAACCTCCACGCGGCCGCGCAGCAGGTCATGCGCGAGTATGGCGGTGAGCTGCCGACCGAGCGAGAGCAGCTCGAATCGCTCCCTGGCATCGGGCGCTCTACGGCGGCGGCTATCTTGGCGCAAGCCCACGGCGCGCGCGAGGCGATTCTCGACGCCAACGTCAAGCGGGTGCTGAGCCGCGTGTATGCCATCACGCAATGGCCAGGGCAGCGCCACGTCGAGCAGAGACTGTGGCGCATTGCGGATCACCACACCCCTGCGGTCCGCGCTGCGCACTACACCCAGGCCATTATGGACTTGGGGGCGACGCTGTGCCGCGCGCGCCAGCCACAGTGTTTTTTGTGTCCTGTGCAGAGCCTCTGCCGCGCTCACCAGCAAGGTATAGCTGCGCAGCTTCCCGCCAAGAAACCCAAAACCCAGATTGAGCGTCGCCAGCGGCATGGCTTTTTTGTGCTCGCCCACTGTGAGGGCCAAGTGTGGCTGCAACGCCGAGGAGCCAGCGGGGTGTGGGGAGGACTGTGGTGCCCGCCTGAGTTTGACGACGAGACCCGGCGCCAAGACTGGATCGACGCCCGCCACGGGCGCATGGTTGCGCGCGGCTGCATTGAGCACGCGCTGACGCACTTTGATTTTTTTATTCACTATTGCGTGGTGGATATCGCGCGTAGTGAGGGGCATGGCGCTGCCGTGCACGATGACACCGCACGCTGGATCACGTCGGCCGATGCCTTGCGCCTGGGCCTGCCTGCCCCCATTAAACGTTTATTACAGGAGATTTCACTATGAGCACCACCGTGCATTGCATCAAACTCGGTCGCGAGGCCCCCGGACTTGCGCGTGCGCCCTACCCCGGTGAGCTGGGTCAACGCATTCTCGCCTCGGTTTCGGCCGAAGCCTGGCAGGGCTGGCTACAGCATCAGACGATGCTGATCAACGAGTACCGCCTGACTCCCATTGATCCGAAGTCGCGCGAGTTTCTCGAACAAGAGATGGACAAATACTTCTTTGGCGAAGGCTCGGATATTCCCGACGCCTTTGTACCGCCAGAGGCCTAAAGCCAGCGCCGAAAACGCGGCGTGGTATCGTGGGGAATTGTTCCTATCGATATCCGAGAATGCGCTCTCCCCGCACTATTTGGCTACTCTCTTTCTGCCAAGCCCTGATGACCACGACCAACAGTCTCGTGGTCGCCAGCTCTGCCCTGGTGGGCGTGTTGCTCGCGCCCAGCTTGGCCTTGGCTACGGTGCCCGCCGCCGCGCAACATCTGGCGTCTATGGCCGCCACCGTGCCCGCCTCTGCGCTAATGAATCGCTACGGTCGCAAGACAGGCTTTTGGATTGGTACCGCCATTGGCCTGCTGGGTGCCGCCCTGTGTGCGTATGGGATTTGGCATCAAAGCTTTGTGCTGTTCACTCTCGGTGTGGCCTGTTTTGGTGCCTTTAATGGCTTTGG
>CAKZUS010000153.1 GCA_937921805.1 uncultured Granulosicoccaceae bacterium | reverse complement strand
CCGCGACAGGATATTTGAGGACATATCGGCGATAAGAATACGATCCCCGACAAGCTCTTGCGGCGGCGCATCAGACGCGTACTCTACACCGTGAATGGTTTCATTCGGGGTGATGTGAAGCGCCTTCGCCGCCGTGGGAATATTCCAGTGCGCAGAGTCCGGCACGCAATTCTCACCGCGAGCGGCCCATACGGCCTTACAGTGTTGGCCTGCGATAGAGAACGCTTTTTGCGACCAATGCCCTGTATCCACAAACGCCAGCGTATCGTCTTGCGCTAGCAGGTTGTTGGCAACGCCGCTAAATTGCAAAGTCGCCCCGCCCTGCAAAAACACCACTTTGTAGTGCTCTGGCACTTCGAGTAATGCACGCAGGTCAGCCTCGATGCGCTCAGCCAAGGCCATAAACCCCGCACTGCGATGGCTGACCTCCATCACGGAGGCTCCAAAATCGGCAAACTCTAGAAACTGCTCCTGAGCGCGCGCCAACACCGATTCTGGAATCGCTGCAGGTCCGGCACTAAAATTCCAGCGACGCGACACAGCAGCTAGTCAATAGTGTCTGCAGGGTCATCTGCAGAGTCCTGAGCAGGAACGTCGCTGGCCGGAGTGTCTGTGTCTGTGGCCTCAGCAGCGGCATCAGCGTCTTCTGCACTGTCCTCTGCCTCCTCCAAATCCTCTCCCGCATCGGGGTCCACCGCAACGCGCTCCAGCTCCACCAGACGCTCGCCTGGAGACAAGCGAATCAGGCGCACGCCTTGGGTATTACGACTGGTCATCGACACCTCGGAGACATTGGTCCGCACCAGGGTGCCACCGTCCGTGATCAGCATGATCTCGTCATCAGGGTCAACCAAGCTCGCACCAATCACGCAGCCATTGCGATCGCTGGTTTTGATGTCAATCACGCCAAGACCACCGCGTCCTTTGGAAGGATACTCGCGAACGTCGGTACGCTTGCCATAGCCCATTTCCGTGGCGGTGAGTACCTCGCCATCGTCACAGACAATCAGCGCCACTACCGCGTCGTCGTCATCGCGCAAACGAATCCCCCGCACACCGGCGGCAGTACGCCCCATCGCTCTGACGTTGCTCTCGTGAAAGCGCATCGCTTGGCCGTAGCGAGAAATCAGCAAGACATCGCGCTCGCCGTCAGTCATCGCAACATCGACCAACTGATCATCGCCACGCAGATCGACGGCGATAATACCGGTCGATAGAGGGCGAGAGAAAGCAGACAGCGGCGTTTTCTTCACCACACCGCTACGGGTCGCGAAGAAGACAAATTGGTTATCGGGGTATTCGCGCACGGCCAATGTGGCATTGACCCGCTCGCCCTCATCCAAAGGCAACAGATTGACGATGGGGCGCCCACGCGCACCGCGACTGGCGACGGGTAGCTCGTAGACTTTTTTCCAATAAACTTTGCCGCGACTGGTGAAAAACAGCACCGTGTCGTGGGTACTGGCGACAAAAAGCTTATCGATAAAGTCTTCGTCTTTCATGTTCGTCGCTGACTTTCCGCGCCCGCCGCGTCGCTGGGTCTGATAGTCCGCCAGCGGTTGGGCTTTTACATAGCCTGTGTGCGAGAGCGTCACCACGACGTCTTCTTCGGTAATCAGGTCTTCGAGCGTAAGATTGCTAAAGTCTTCACGGATCTCAGTACGCCGTGGATCACCGTATTGTTCGCGAGCAGCAATCAGCTCATCGCGAATTACCGAGCGCAAGCGCTCTGGACGCGACAAAATATCGGTCAGATCGGCCACTGTTTTGAGTATCTCGGTAAACTCGGCCAAGATTTTCTCTTGCTCCAAGCCCGTCAGACGCTGCAACTGCATGTCCAAAATGGCGCGCGCCTGGGTCTCGCTCAAGCGATACCCCTCTGGACCGATGCCGCAAAGAGGATCAATGCCATCGGGCACGACAGAATCCGCCCCGGCTCGCTCCAGCATCTGCGTCACCAAGCCCGGTGACCATGCTTGCGCTTGTAGCGCGGTGCGTGCTTCAGCGGGGTTAGCGGAGCGCTTGATCAGCTCAATCATCGGGTCGATATTCGACAGCGCTACAGCCAAACCTTCGACGATGTGCGCCCGCTCGCGCGCCTTGCGCAGCAAAAACAAAGTGCGACGCGTGACCACTTCACGGCGATGCTTGAGAAACTCATCAATAATTTCGATCAAGCCCAAACAACGCGGTTGGCCGTCGACCAGCGCCACCATGTTGATGCCAAACACCGTTTGCAACTGGGTTTGTTTGTAGAGGTTGTTCACCACTACGTCCGCATGCTCACCCCGGCGCAGCTCAATCACCATGCGCATGCCGTCTTTATCCGACTCGTCACGCAGCTCGGTGATACCTTCGATGCGTTTTTCTTTGACCAGCTCGGCGATTTTCTCCAGCAAACGCGCTTTATTCACTTGATACGGCAGCTCCGCAACGATGATGCGCTCTTTGCCGGTTTTCTTGTCTTCTTCCGTGTGGGTGCGTGCGCGCAAATAAATGCGCCCTCTGCCGGTGGCATAGGCCTCGCGAATACCGCCAGCGCCGTTGATGATGCCAGCGGTCGGAAAATCAGGGCCGGGGACGTGCTGCATCAGCGCATCAAGAGTGGCTTCGGGGTTGTCGAGGCGCTCCAAGGTCGCCGCGACGATCTCGCTGACATTGTGAGGCGGGACATTCGTCGCCATGCCCACGGCAATGCCTGAAGCGCCATTGATCAGGAGATTGGGCAATTGCGCTGGCAACACCGTCGGCTCGTGTTCTGAGCCGTCATAGTTGGGAATAAACTCAACCGTTTGCTTGTCGAGATCATTGAGCAGCGACTGCGAAAGGCGCGTCATACGCACCTCGGTATAGCGCATCGCCGCCGGGGCATCGCCATCGACCGAACCGAAGTTTCCTTGGCCATCTACCAGCAAATAGCGCATTGAAAAAGGCTGCGCCATACGCACCATGGTGTCGTAAATCGCGGTATCACCGTGGGGATGATATTTACCGATCACGTCACCCACCACGCGGGCGGACTTGCGATAAGCCTTGTTCCAATCATTGCCCTGTTCGTGCATTGAATACAGCACGCGCCGGTGCACGGGCTTGAGCCCATCGCGCACGTCGGGCAGTGCCCTGCCGACAATCACGCTCATTGCGTAAGCCAAATACGACTGACGCATCTCATCTTCAAGCTTGACCGGGAGAATTTCGTGAGCGAAATCCGACATTAACACCACCAACTACTGACAGAAGCAGAGCTAGCGAGTATAACATGTGACTCTCTTCTCAAGCCTTGGAGACCCGCGATGTCTACGACCGCGGACATGGTTGTTTTTGCCGACTACATTCTCACCGGCAATGCCCACGACGCCCCCAGACGCGAACACGCCCTCGTTATCCGCGACGGAAAAATAAGCGAAATCGCCACCGCAGCGCGCGCGCGCGACATCGTCTCTCACGAAGTGATCGAGCTGGGAGACCACATTGTGATGCCCGGCTTGATCAATAGCCACACCCAGTTGGCCATGGCATTGCTGCGAGGCATCGCCAACGATTTGCCCTTGATGACCTGGCTGCACGAGCATATTTGGCCCACCGAAAAAAAATGGGTCGATCCCGATTTTGTGCGCGACAGCTTGATGCTCGCCTTTGCAGAGTCCATTCGCGGCGGGGTGACTTGCTGCAATGACATGTATTTTTTCCCCGAGGTCACCGCCGAGGTCGCCGTGGAAGCCGGGGTGCGCTGCGCCGTCGGGCTGGCCATGTTTGATTTCCCAACTAATTACGGCAGCGGACCAGAGGAGTATTTTGACAAGGCCGAACGCCTGATCGAATCCGTGCGCGAACAGCCGCTGCTCACGGCCCTGTGGGCGCCACACGCTCCGTATACCGTGTCCTCCAAGCCTTTGCAGCGCATCATGGACATGCGCGATCGAGACGGCATCCGCGTGCATATGCACATTCATGAAACCGCGCAAGAAGTCGAAGAATTTATCGCCGCCCACGGCGTGCGTCCTTTGCAGAGGCTCGACGAGCTGGTACTGCTCGACTCCCGGCTCCTCGCCGTGCACATGACGCAGCTCACCGACGAAGAGATCAAGCTGTTGGCCGCGAAGAAGGTGAGCGTGGTGCACTGCCCCGAGTCCAACATGAAGCTGGCGTCGGGCGCGTGCCCGGTCGCCAAGCTGCTCGACGCCGG
>CAKZUS010000152.1 GCA_937921805.1 uncultured Granulosicoccaceae bacterium | reverse complement strand
TTCTAGGCATGGGCACCTATACCTCTATGCAAGGCGGCTTTCCTGGCGAAACGCTCCCGGGCGTGTACGAAGCATTGCCGTACCTGGTCTCGAACATCAACCGCGTGGAAGGCTGGGAGCAAGAGGGCGACACCTATATTGACATGCGCGACCAGCGCGTCGTGGTGCTCGGCGGCGGTGACACCGCCATGGACTGCAACCGCACCGCTATCCGCCAAGGCGCATCGGCAGTCACCTGCGCCTACCGCCGCGATGAAGCCAACATGCCTGGCTCCGCGCGCGAGGTGGCCAATGCCAAAGAAGAAGGCGTGCGGTTTTTCTGGAATCGCCAGCCGCTAGAGATTGTTGGCACTGAGCGCGTCGAAGGGGTGAAAGTCATCACCACCGCGCTCGGCGAGCCAGACGAGCGCGGCCGGCGCAAGCCCGAACCCGTGCCCGGCACCGAAGAAATTATTCCCGCAGACGCTGTCATTATCGCGTTTGGATTCCGCCCTTCGCCCCCAGCTTGGCTAGAATCAGTAGACGTGCACACGGCGGCACGTGGCTTGGTTCAGATAGAAGGCGAGTTTGCCTTCCAGACCGCCAACCCACAAGTTTTTGCTGGCGGTGATATGGTGCGCGGCTCTGATCTTGTGGTCACAGCCGTGGATGAAGGACGCCAAGCCGCACAGGGCATCTTGCAACAACTGGAAATTTAACGACATGTCAGCTCTGCAAAACGACCTCTTACTGCGTGCGCTCTTACGCGAAGACGTTCCCCGCACTCCCACGTGGATCATGCGCCAAGCTGGTCGGTATTTACCAGAGTATCGCGCCACGCGCGCGCGCGCCGGAAACTTTCTCACTCTGTGCAAAACCCCTGAGCTGGCTTGTGAAGTCACGATGCAGCCCTTGGCACGCTTTCCTTTGGACGCGGCGATTTTGTTCTCCGACATCCTCACGATCCCCGATGCCTTGGGCCTTGGCCTGTATTTCACAGAGGGCGAGGGGCCAAAATTCGAGCGCCCGCTGCGCAGCGCCGCGCAGATTGACGCACTCCCTGAGCTCGACATCGACGGCCAGCTTCGCTACGTCACAGACGCAACCCGGCTGATTCGCCAAACTCTAAATGGCACCGTCCCGTTGATTGGCTTCTCTGGCAGCCCCTGGACGCTCATGACATATATGGTCGAAGGGCAAGGCTCCAAGGACTTTCGTCACGCGAAGACCCTATTAGGACAGGATCCGGCCGTAGCGCACCGGCTTCTGAGTAAGCTCGCAACGGGTGTCACGCACTACCTCAACGCCCAAATTGAGGCGGGCGCCCAAGCGGTGATGATATTCGACACTTGGGGCGGTATTTTGTCGCCAGCCTGGTATCGCGAGTTTTCGCTGCAGTATATGGCGCGCATTGTTGATGGACTACAAAAAAGCGCTGACGGGCGTCGTGTCCCCAATGTTTTGTTCACCAAAAACGGGGGCAGTCATCTCAGTGAAATCGCCGCGACGGGTTGCGATGCAGCGGGGGTCGACTGGACCTGCGACCTGGCCACTGCTCGCGCAGCAGTCGACGGGCGCATCGCCCTGCAAGGCAATCTTGATCCGTCTCTCCTACACTGCGACCCCGACGTGCTCGACGCGGCGGTGCAGCGCGTGCTCGCGAGCTATGGCCACGGCAACGGCCATGTCTTTAACCTCGGTCATGGCATCACGCCGCAGGTGCCGCCAGAGCATCTCGGCGCAGTCGTCCAGGCTGTGCGCGAACACAGCCCTCAGTACCATCGCGCCTAGAAAAGACCCTCGACGTCTTCATTCACGGCGGCCGTCGATTGGCTGCCTCCGGCGCGCTCCGCGCTATTGCCCGCTACGGATTGAGCCGGTGCAGACGGGGCATTTTTAGCCAAGAAATACTCGCGCACTCCACCGCGAGCAATGGCCTCGCCACTTTCGGGGTCAATGCGGGCGCTCACGACACCGCGCGGGGGCTGTTCTTCGATTTCGGGCAACTGCTCCAGGGCGGTACGCATAAAATCGATCCATACCGGCAGCGCGGCGCCTCCGCCGGTTTCTTTCTTGCCCAAGGGACGATTGTCATCGTAGCCCATCCATGTGACGACCGAGAGCTGCGGATGAAAGCCCGCAAACCAGGCGTCAATTTGGTCGTTCGTCGTGCCCGTTTTCCCGCCGATATCCGAACGATTCAGGGCCTTCGCCTTGGTTGCCGTTCCCGACTGCACGACGCTGCGCAGAGCTGAGCGCATTAAGAATGCTAAGCCTTCGGAGATCGCGGGCGTTTGTGCCGACTGCGCACACTCGACAAACGGCGTGCACTGCGGCGCGGCCTCAAAAACCACCGTGCCATCGGCCTCTTCGATGCGCTCAATAAAGTACGGCTGCATCAAATAGCCTCCGTTGGCAAAGACCCCATAGGCACTCGCCAGCTGCATGGGCGTGACACTGCCCGAGCCTAGCGACAGCGACATATCGCGCGGATAACGCGCCGTATCAAAGCCAAACTTGCTGGCATGGCGCAAAGCACGGTCAATGCCGACGTACTGCATCACACGAATGGAGACCAAGTTCATGCTTTTGACCAGCGCTCGACGCAGACGCGTGGGGCCATAGAAATTCAGCCCAAAATTCTCTGGCCGCCAATCAACGCCACCGGGCAGCACATCTTCGTAGACCACTGGCGCATC
>CAKZUS010000151.1 GCA_937921805.1 uncultured Granulosicoccaceae bacterium | reverse complement strand
GTGGCGCCAATCGCCGCAGCGGCTGTGCTGGTCTCTGCCATTTGCAAATAGATTGCAGAAAAGCTCAGGCAAAGGCAAAACATAACGCCCGCAGCGCTCAGCGGGCCAGCCCATGCCAAAATCCTGATCACCGATGCACCCCGCGCCGGTCATCTCGCCACGCTGCCAAAAAGAGCAGGCCGAAAAGCAATAAGGCCAAAGCACCAACAAGCAGCATGATGTCCCATATATTGGTTTGGCGAGTTTGTTGCGCGTTGAGCTGTGCCTGCTCTGCCTGTATTTGCTCTAGTAGCTCTAGCGCTTGCGTTGTTACCTGGCTGCTATGCGTCAGCGTCGCCTCTACGATCCGCTCGTTCGCCGACTCTTGCTGCGAGAGCAAAACCAAAGCACAAATGGCAACGACGGCTAAACAGATGATGATCGACACTGGCACAACGGGAGACATGACCGGCGCGGGCGGTTGCTGTCGCTCCAGTCTCTCTATAAGTTGGGCGCGTTGCTTGAGCTGTCGGAGCTGTGCGGGGGTGTAGAGCGTGGGTATATCGTCGTGCATTGCTTTATGCTCACATAATACATATGTGCAACATATAGTACACTAGTGCTACATTAAGAGCCAAAAAACAGTGACAATGCTCAACTTTTTGAAGTCATGCTCTCTTTTTCGCATCGCTGTGCGACAATATGAGCATATGGACCGATCAATAACAGCTCAAATACCAGCGAAAACCGCTGAAATTGAAGTGGCGGCGTGGCTCGCCCACAGCGAGACTCTGGGCACACAAGAAGAGCTAGGCAGGGGAAAGGCGCTGTCGATAGTGGCTCATGTGTCTTACGCCAACGCGCGAAGATGGCTTGCAGCGAGCAGACGAGGGGAGCAGATCACAGCGCAAAAGTCCTCTATTGCGCGCATTTGCAAGACATTTCCGCAGCTCGATGTCGAGCGTATGGCGGAGTCAGTGGCGGGTCTGGATGCTAAGGACTTGCAAGATCACATCGACCAGATTAGCTAGCTACATGCGCCACGCCAGCGTCCAAACAATCAACAGAAAACGGTATTAGCTGGTCAAGGTCAGGATCGTAGAGCTGCGAATCTATGATGTCTTGCACTTCGTTGCGCTTCAGTCCGTAGACAATCGAGCCGTCAGTATCTTGTGCGTATAGCTCCTCTGCATACTCAAGAGCAGTTAGGACGCTTTGCAGGCTTGTTTGTTGCCCCAATTGCAAGCACAGGTACTGCACAACAGCTCTGCGCACTGTATTTACTGTGATCATTGAGCACTCCATAACGAGCCGCCCCCAGCGAACTGGGGGCACGTGCTGGCAGAAACTGGGATATGCGCTCTAGCCGTTACGATGATGCGCGTAAAGCGCCAGACTCAGGCGTAAAGCTACAACATAGCCTTGGGCTTTGTCAATGCAGAGTCATCGACGATACACCCCCGCCGCCTCAATCTGAGCCTCGGGCGGAATGGGTAGGCCAGCGTCTCGCAAAGCTCGATCCACACTCCGGCGGCCGAGGTATTCGCTCGCAAAAGCGTCTGAGATCGGTAGAATTTCGGCGTTAACAACATCCTCCGGCGTCGGGGATGACGTAAAAATTGGCGCGATGCAAGAAGAATAGTATTCCTCTATTTGTTCGATGGCCGTATCATCCATCTCGACGACGCGGGCCGTTACTGAATCGTTTCGGCGCACTTCAACGACTAATATTTTTTGTTTGTCTTGGTTGCTCATCGTTGCATCCCCTAGTTTACTCTGTGTCAATGCCGTAGCTAGCAAGCAATCTGTCAACTTCACGGTAGCCGATGTACCGACTCTCCCGCGCTCTTTCGAGCGGCAAAATCTCGACGCGCCCATCCACCTTTTCCGCGTGAACCTGCTTCAATATCTGAAATTCGCTTGGCGTGCTTGCGTCATTGGCGTCATAGTAAGCCGCTGCGCCGCTGCGCCGCTGCGCCGCTGCGCTCTGCGTCAATCTCTGCGACTCTATCCCATTTTGCAAGTGCGTCGAGCAACCCCTGTGGGGCCTCGTCGTCGTCGTACACCTCGACCAGCCTGGCGGGAGTCCATACCTGATAGACGATGTCTGCTAGATCATATTCCACTGCGCAACAAAATTTAGATTCTGTTGCGATCCATGCGGTCAATCCTGTGTTTCGTTCTTCAACGATCAACATTTCGGGCTGGCTAGTGTTGACGTCTGCTTGTGTGATTTGCTTGTCCATTCTCTCTCTCCGTGCTTGTGTGAAGTCAACATTAATTAATGTATGCGTAACACCTAAATCCCTGTAAATCCTTCAACCCAGCCCTGGCTGAGCTTGTCGGGCGTGTGAGCGCGCGTTTAGTTAGCGCGACATATTGGTGACAACGACGACGCGGGCCTCTTGGCGCTGAAGCGGTTTTGTGACCAATGGTCGCCTGCCAAGCTGCCGGACCTGGAAGGTTTTGATAGTAGACCGAAGTCTAAAAAAGTAGTCTTTGCGTATGATGGTGGTTTGATTTGTGAGCGGTCAGCGGCCAAAGCGCTTTACGAGGCTTGGCTAGATGCAAGCGAGAGCGTCGGCGTGGGTCAATGTCTCGTTACAGGCCAAGTCGGTCCGCTGGCAGATGTGCACCCAGTCATCAAAGGCATAGCCAACACACTGACAGTCGGCGCGAGACTGGTTTCCAGCAACATCGAAAGTTGCGAATCGTACGGGCAGGGCAGGGCGCAAGCCGCGCCGGTCAATAAAAGAGTAGCTGCGGAATATGGGGTAGCGCTCAATTTGCTATCAAAACAACGGCAAGTACGCATTGGTGGCCTAAGTGTGCTGTTTGGCTCACTGTCGAGCGCTCACACACTCGCCCCTCTTGCTGAGCAACACGTTGGGAATGTGCTGGCAAGCGACAGAGACATAAGCGGTTCGTTAGAATGGATGGAGTCGGCTAATGCTCAGCCGATTTTCATCGCGGGTCTTAAAGGCAACAGCGGGCGGATTGCGCAATCTTACTTGTACACGATGAGCACACACGACCTGGCTCGACGTGTGCGCGCGCTGCATGGTCGCATGGCTGACATACACCCATGCTGCTCGTCAGTCAAAGCGCTGCTCGATGCTTTGAGCGGCGCTGACAGAGTGATTGATCAAACGTTCAAGGCTATCGTCAGCGGCTCGGGTGCGATACCGCGACAAGTCGCTCACACAGCCAGTGCAAAAATTCGAGAAAACGGGCCTACGCCGGTACTTGCTGCATGGTGCGGCGCAACTGGTTTCACGTGAAATGGACCATTTATGGACCAAATCAATCATAAGTTGCTGATTATTTGATGATTTATGGTGCCGAGAAGAGGACTGAATATATGAATTGACTTCTTCAGTCTCTGCAAGTATATGAGTATAAACAAGCACTTAGCTGTTTTCGTCATATTTGCTAGCACAGGTTATGATAGGTTTTTGAAAGACTAGTGGACCACCAATGGACCAAAATGGCGAAGATCGAGCAACGTAACGGAAACTGGCGCGCTATCGTGCGAATCAAAAACCATCACTCCACATCGAAGACGTTTCGCTACAAGCGGGAAGCTGAAGAATGGGCTGGCGAGAAAGAGAAAGAGCTACGATCGCTAGATGGAGGCTCAGTAGTCGATTACACCGTCGGTGAGGTGCTAGATTTATATCATACAGACATTGCGGTAAAACACAAAGGGTATCGTTGGGAGCAAATCCGCATTGATCTTTTGAAAAGATACTTGCCGATACACAAGCCACTCCATAAGTTCACGATAATAGATGCAGAGTCTTTGCGTGACTCCCGATTACGAGAAGTGAGTGGTGCCAGCGTGAGCCGAGAAATGACAATCATGTCTTCAGTGTGGCAATACGCAATCCGCAAACTAAAATGTTGCCAAAATAACCCGTGGCGAGCCATAGATAAGCCCCCGTCTCCGCCGTCGAGGGATTTATTGTATTCACAGACACAAATCGCTGCATTGCTTGAGGCGATGAAACATAAACAGGGGGCTGTGCTTCGAACCAAAACGCAAATCACGGCACTAGCCTTTGCCTTTGCCTTAGAGACTGGTATGAGAGCAGGGGAAATTGTTGGAGCCAAGAAACGTTATCGAACTGGTCGTGTGCTCCATATCAAAAATACAAAAAATGGAACTGACCGTAACATACCTTTATCAAAACTGGCTGGGGACTACTTAGATTGGTGCATTGATGATGACGAGTATTTCTTTCCAATCAAGTCTGAAGTTTTAAGCACCATGTTTCGCCGACATAAGCAGGCACTGGGGTTTGATGAAATGACGTTTCACGATGCGCGGCATTACGCCGCAACACACATAGCAAAAAAATTGAGCGTCATGGATTTATGCAAAATGTTTGGGTGGAAAGATCAAAAAATGGCTCTTCGGTATTACAACCCCCGCGCGGAAGACATCGCGGACATGCTGGATTAACAATTTTTGAAGTAAGTATCGACATCTGAGCATGTCCATTTTAGTGGGTTTCTTGTTGCGGGGGAAGGAAAACCTCTCAGCTCTTCTATTTTCTTCCACATCGTGGAGTGCGACTTTACCCCTAAGCGAGTCATCATGCCTTTTGCCGTGATGAATTCGGGGTTTGCTGCTTCAAGACGCTCCTTTATCTCCACTAATTCTGCTTTGATTGGGCTAATTATTGCTTCTAGCTGCTCTCTAGTCATTACTATGATTGCTTGACGCATTGGGTCATCAGCGCTCATCGTTTCCCTCCTGGTGGGTGTTAAATTCACGAGCGTGGCTTTGTATTAAAGCACATTGATTCAAAATGCTCTGACATGATTCGACACTACTCATGTGTTCCTCGTATAGGCGCCGATGTGTTTCTAATGCCTCTTTTGTTATTTCTATTATTGAATCTATTTCTTTATCTATAAGTAGGGGTTTTTGGGCTTCTGATTTGGACATTGCTTTCCCCTAAAAAGGAAGGTTAAGTTTTTGTCGGACAAATATCAGGGGCAGAACACCCCATTGCTGGGAATATGGGTAAAACATGTTTCTACTCTGTGCTCTTTTCTTCGCTCACCCACACAGTGATTATGCTGATTGGTGGTATTACAAGCCCTACTCCATGAAAAAACTCTGCTCTAAGCGGGCTGTCGAAGTCGCTGTTAATCAGCTTGTACGCGTTACCAATCCAACTAAAAGCAAAGACACAAAGAATTATTAATATGTGCCACATTTTCATTTTTAGTCCTCTGATCGTCTTCATTTTTTCCTCTCCTCTAATACGGTATATCGTCATAAAATGGGCCAGACTGCACGGCGGGCCGCGTCAGTAATAGGTGGCTTCAAAACTATCTTGTTGCGCCTGTAAATCTGCGTAAGTTTTCGCAACAGATGGCGGCATATTTTCAGCATATCCATACCTTTTATATAGTTGGTCAAGACGCGCTAATCGCTTTTCAGATTCCTGCGCCTCAACATCGGAAGGGCCTACTTCTTTTTTTAACTCGCTCAGCGATGTGCCGTTACGAATCAGTGTTACTAGACGCTCTAAGCGTGCTGCGGCTGTTAGCCTGTCTCGTTCTTGCATTTCCGTCTCCTTAGAACGGGATGTCATCAGCATTGGGGCCATCATGCGCAATGTCTGCAATAATGTTTTGTGCTGTTATGTTGCTACATTTGAGCGAGCCGCCAACGCAAACAAATGACTCGGGGAAATTCACAACGCAAGACCTTCTAATCTCACAATCCCCGCCTATCACTTGCAGTGATTCGGGCAGGTGGCGCAGTGAAGAATTATAAGCCTGCAGGCTTCCTGATATAGTCTCAAGAGTTTGTGGCAAAAGTTCCATTTTGCTATTGGTCAAGTCCACGTCACCAATAATCACACGCAAACCTACAGGCAACGATGCGCTTCGCTTGCAATTGTCAAAAAACACTTGGCCGATAATATGGGTGGTGTCATCTGGTACTTTAGTTTGTGGGGTGATACTGCCAAAATAAACAAAAGGTATAGTCATTTTCATTTTTGTTCGCCTTAAAAAGGTATATCTTCGTCAAACGTTACAGCCTGCGCAGCGGCAGGGCGGGGCGCCTGTGGTGCGGCGCGGCGGGTCTGCTGTGGTGCTGTTTGGCGCGACGCGCCTGAATCTTCGCGATTGCTGAGCATTTTCATCTCACTTGCCACAATCTCTGTGGTGTAGCGATCCTGGCCGTCTTTGTCGGTCCACTTGCGCGTTTGCAGCTTGCCTTCTAGGTACACCTGCGAGCCTTTGTGCAGATATTCGCCCGCGATCTCAGCGAGGCGGTTGAACATCACCACACGATGCCATTCAGTGCGCTCTTGACGCTGGTTGGTGTTCTTGTCCGTCCAGCTCTCAGCCGTTGCTACGCTGATATTGACAACAGCGGTGTTGCTGGGGGTGTAGCGTGTCTCGGGGTCTTGTCCGAGATTGCCGACTAAAATTACTTTGTTTATTCCGCGTGACATGATATTTTTCCTCAGTTAATTAATGGGCAGGATGCTGTTGTTCGTGATCTGTTCCAAAATCGAAAAGGTCTTTCTGTACTTCTGCCTTTACGCTTTTTAATGTTTGATGAATGTCATCCCAGTACATGTCTGCTCGGGCGGAATGCGTGTATTCGTGTTTTATACGTCCCTCCGATACGACATGCCCTGGTTCGGATATTTTTATTTTGGCAACGATAGTAAACAGTTCTCTAGGCACTCCGCCTATTTCTATCGCTACTGGCCCGTCTTTTGGTTGCTCGACGGTGAAGGACAAATCGACTTTCCCTACCGCTTCGTCGTCTCCATCGCGCACGGCTATCACGAGTGCTTGTAATTGTTCGAATAAATTTTCTTCCCAGAGACCATTGCCCAAAGAGGATATGCCTTTTTCCGAAAGTGGTTGCATTTTGAGATTCATTAGTGATTACCTTGCGAGTTAACTGGAAAATACTGGCTTGCTTTGTGAATGTTCCACTGCTCTGGTTCTGGCAACGCTTCGTTTGCATCTCTGTCTTTTAGAATTCGGATTTCTTCTCTATCAATCCGTATATTCTTTGGCGCAACAAACTGCAGCATTACTTGATGGCTCGATATGGAGACAACCTTTAGAACAGTGTGTTCGCCTATGATTATTCTTTCGCCGATCCGGCGCGATAAATTCAAGCAGCACATTATTTCGCTCCTTCTCTCGTCTCAGAGTTGTAGTTAATGGCGAAGCCTTTACCGCTGCCGCTGCGCGTGGCTCTGCCTACGCAGGGGTTGATAGATATGCTCAACGCGTTGCCGTTGCCGGATCCGCTGCGCGTCACTTTGCCGGATCCATCAAAAACTAGTTGCGCGTGTCCATCGCCGTCGCCTGATCTAGTTATATTTAACTGCCCTTTATGTCCGTACGCATATATAGATCCGTTAAGCTGGCCTGTTAACTCGACGTGAAAAGCGTCAGTATCGAGGGGTGTGTAATGGCTTGCGCACAGTACAATGTGGTGCACGCCGTCGGCCTCAATTTTAAGCTTGCCGGTATTAGCCAGCGTAAAGGCTTCCTCGGGT
>CAKZUS010000150.1 GCA_937921805.1 uncultured Granulosicoccaceae bacterium | reverse complement strand
CCGGTCAGTGCTCGCAAACCTATCGCCACCTCCGCGCTGACCGGTAGCAGCAGCGCCGCATTGCACACCGCGGCAATCAGTGCGCTACAGGCCAACACTCGGCGCGGGTCCAGACTGTCGGCAAGCCCGAGCACCGCCATCGCCACGGCACCCAAAACAAAGCCCGCCTGCACAGCCGCCGCCAACGCCGCCTGCTGCCACGGCGTAGCGTCCAAAGCAATACTGAGTTCCCCCTGGATAGAGGACGAGACAAACCATAAGCTCATCGCCAAGATTTCAGCCACGACCAGTAGCGCGACAGTACGTGATTTCCCTGGCATTGAGGCTCCGACTAAAGGCCCGATTAAAGGCCCGATTGCAGTGATTGGGAGAGCTTAGAGCTTAGAGCTTTGCCGCGCTGCGATTATTCTGATGAGCTATCCAACAAGGCTGCGACGCTCTCGAAGTCTTCTACTTGCAAACACCACTGCGCTAGGCGCATAAAGCTTGCCTGCTCAATACGCTGTAGGCTAAAGGGATCCAAAGTTCCAAAGCGTCGCTCTAGGCTTGTGCGGCACACCTGCACTTGGGTCATGCGAGCCTGTTCCAAGGCTAGAGCTTGGCCTTTCGCCTCGCCTTTTGCTTCACCTCTGGCTTCGCCCTCAGCCACAGCATCATCATAAAACTGCGTGAATTTTTCTGCCAATGTCATAGTGTTGGACTCCCAAAACGACTCACTGATGACCATACTACGTTGAGTCGGCGATTGCTGTAAAAACTGTGCATTCAGCCAGCGAGTAAACGCATTTTGCAGGGGCTTTGAGCGCTGTTCGCGCAATAAATGAGTAAGAGAGTCGAGCAGTTCCATCTGCTGTTCGCGGGTGCTGATCGCTTCAAGGGCAAAGAGCGCGGCGGCGATATTGTTCTCTGCATCACTATCGCTGGCTAAGCGGCGCTCATCTAAAAGCGTGTACTGCAATGATGGCAGGACCAAGGAGATTCCTGCTGGGACTGGCGGCAACAACTCCGAGAGCGACACTGCAGCACTCCACGGCGGCTCGCCGTTGTACAACACGATGGGGTAGATCATCGGAAGCTTGCCGTCTTGGTCGAGCTGCTTTTGCTCAAACAAGGCGCGCCAGAGCATAAACATATATTCCCCAATGCGCAGCACCATAGCGGGGTCGATGCTCGATTGAAACTCCAGCATCAAGTAGAGATACAAACTGCGCTCATCCTGGAGTTTTACGCTCCAGATGAGGTCATTAGCACGTTGCTTGAGCCTGTACGGGGTCTTATTGCCTAGGTGGGTGTCTTTGACTAGGCTGAGCGATTCCCAATTAGCCAGGGCAGACAGGCCCGGATCGAGATAGGCCTCGGCCAGCGCTTGGATGAGCGCGGGATTTGAGAAAAGATCTTTATAGTGCCCGTCATAGTCCATCTGTACAGAGCCTTTCAAGCATTAATGTCGACGGTAACACACCAGCCATACTGCTTTGCACTGAGGCAGGGTTTCACTCTCGCCCCACGCAAACCCTGCTATAAACACGCAATCTCTCTAATCGGTGTGACCGATGCAACCCAATATTCTCTGGATTATTGTCGACCACATGGCTTTTGCTGGTCACTATCGCCAGCGCGGCTATGACTACCACTGGCCGGAGCTAGAGGCGATTGCCGCGCAGGGAGCTTGGTTCGAGCGCGCTTATACCACGGTGCCGGTGTGCACTCCGGCACGGGCAAGCCTCATGAGTGGGCAGCGTCCTGGCAAACATGGGATGCGTTGGAATCCGGAATATGCGATTGCCCAAAACCGCAGCGAATTTTGGCCGGAGCAACGGCTACTACCACATCGTCTTCAAGAACAAGGCTACGACACGCGCTTTGTGGGCAAATGGCATTGCGGCCGCGACAAGTTGCCGAGCGACTACGGGATGGGCGGTTGGAGTCTGCCGGACTATGGCAACGTCTACGCCAGCGAGCGCTATAAGCAGTATCTGCGCGACTACGGGCTGAGTCAGCCGGTGTGTCGGATTGACCATAATTTGTTTGATCCCAGCCTGGACGGGCGCACGGTCACCCTCGATCCGCCAGAGCCTTGGACATATATGGACGGCTGCGGCGTTATCGAAGGCTCGAGCATGGCGCAAGAGCAGCATTTTGTCGCGCAACTGGCGATTGAGGAGCTGCAGCAGCTCAAGCAGGACAGGCCTTGGTGCATGATCGCCAGCCTCTGGGGGCCGCATCATCCGTATATTCCCAGCGAGGAGTTCGCCAACCAGGTCAATCCGAAAGACATCCCGCCCTACCCGAGCTTTGGGGAAGACCTGCTCAATAAGCCCTTGCGCTATGGCGTGCACCGCGATCTGCGCTGCGATTTTCGCGCCCACGAACGCTGGCCGCAGTGGAGTACTTGGCAGACGATCATAGCGCGCTGCTATGCCCAGGGGCTGCAGACTGATGCGGCAATCGGGATGTTGGCTCGCGCGGTCCCACAAGACACGCTCTTGGTGATCAGCGCCGACCACGGCGATGCGATTGCTAGCCACGGCGCGGGCTGGGACAAGTATTCGAGCTATAGCGAAGAGGTGGGTCGCATTCCGCTGGTACTGCGCTGGCCAGAGCACATTATCCCAGGGCAACGCCGCCAAGAGCTGGTAAGCGGCCTGGATATCCCCGCTACCCTAGCCGACGCTTCGCAAGCGGATAGCGCAGACCTCGACGGCGAATCCGTCCTGCCGCTATTGCGCGATGAAGCCGCCGGGGAGGCCGCCTGGCGCGAGCACCTCGTAGTGGAGCACTATGGCCACAGCGGAGATGTCTGCTTTCAGCGCATTGTGTATTGGCAGCACTGGAAATACGTGGCCGCCTATGGCGACGACGACGAGCTATATGATCTCGCGTCTGACCCCTTTGAGCTGCAGGACCGCCAAGCAGATTCTCCCGATATTTTGCAGGCCATGCGCCAACGTGCTCTGGATGACCTCGTCCATGAGCGGGCCGAGCGCGAACAACCACACCCGCAGCGGGAAATGGAACACAAACTGGTTGTCTCCAATGCCCGTTGGCCGCGCGAAGAGCGGTTATTGATGTACAAACTCCAGCGGGCGCTGGCGGCACCCGCCCCCTGTCGTGCTCCGCATTCGGCGACCGCGCCGACAACCGAAGGCTCAGATTAAGCCTGAATCTCTAGGGCATAATCTCTAGGGCATAAAACTGCGCCGCCACAGCCCCGAATACGGCGTCATGCGCCGCTTCGGGGACCAGCGCGGCGAGTGCTTCGAACCACTGCGCATAGCTTGAGTACAGGCTATCGACGGGAAAATTCGACCCCGCCATGCAGCGTTGCGCGCCGAACTGATCCAGGCAGGTCTCCACAATCGGTGCCAAGCGCTCGCGCGTCCAGTGGTGGTCAAACATGCCCAGACCCGAAAGCTTACACACCACCTGCGGCAACGCAGACAAGGCGCGCAAGGACTGCGACCACGCGCGCAGCCCTAGCTCATCTCGCTGGTGCGGGGAGCCGGCATGGCATAGCGCCACGCGGGTATCGGGCGCTTGGGCCAATAAGCGGGCCGTTGGCGCCATCAGTTCGGGGATGAGCTGCAGGTCAAAGCTCAGCCCCCTCTCGCCCAGCAGACGCAGGCCCGCAACAAAC
>CAKZUS010000149.1 GCA_937921805.1 uncultured Granulosicoccaceae bacterium | reverse complement strand
GATGACGGGGCCGGCATAGACTGGGAGGCGCTGCGCCAGATGGCGAGAGAGGCGGGGGTCTCTGGAGAGGATCACAGCCTGTTGTTTGCGGGTTTAAGCAGTGCCGATGCTGTGGACGTGCTGCATGGGCGTGGCTTGGGGCTGCAGGCGGTCGCAGCGGCTATGACGCAGTTGCAAGGCGAGGTGAGTGTTGAGTCTACGGCGCAGCAGGGCACGCGATTTAGCCTGGCTTGGTCAGATCCTGACGCAGTCGAAGACCTGTTGTTGGTTCTGGCGGGGGGGCAGCATTGGGCTGTCTTTGCCGACGCGGTGCAGGCGAGTATGGCGCCGCAAGACGACTCCACGCCGCCGCGCAGTCTTGCCGCTGCGCTGGGCCTGGTCGAAGAGACTGGTGAGGCGACAGGGGTGGTGCTGCGCACGCGCGATGGCCAGCACTGGCGAGTGCAAAGCGTGGTGGGGCGTCGCGAGGCCGTGGTGCAGAGGCACTTGCCCTATCTCAGTGCTTCGCCTTGGCTGCAGGGGGCGGTTGTGGTGGATACGGGGGTCGTCGTGCCGGTGTTGAACCTGCAGGGGCTGCAAGGAGTGCGCGCGCCAGCGCCTGCGCAGCGCAGCGATACGGCAACGATCATGATCATTGATGACTCGATCACGATGCGCAGCATGACTGCCCGGCTGCTGCAGCGCCATCGCCTGCATACGATGAGTGCCAAAGACGGGCGCGATGCGTTGACGCTGTTGGAGCGCGCCGCTGTAGAGCAGCGTCTGCCGCAATTGCTTCTGCTGGACCTAGAAATGCCGCATATGGATGGGATCGAGTTGCTCGAAGCCTTGCGCGCGCGTCCGGCTTTGCGCGCGCTGGCGGTGGTCGTGGTCTCGGCGCGCAATGGCAGCGGGCATCGGCAGCGGGTCGCGGCGCTAGGAGTCGAGCACTTTTTGGGCAAGCCTTATCGCGAAGCGCAGCTGATGGCCTTGGTACGGCGCTATGTGCAGATAGAGGAGTGAGGTCAATGCGACAGTCAATTCCAGTGAGTCAAAATCAGTGAGTCAGGTGAGTCAAGTCAAATGCCTACACCTCCCCCTGCGCGGCGCGGCATTGCTGTTGCCTGCGGCGGTGGTGCAAGAGATTGTGCCGCAAGTGGCCGTGCAGCCGATGGAGTCACAAGCTCCGTGGCACGGGGGGTGGATGAGTCTGCGCGGGCAGCGGGTCCTGACATTGAGCATGGAGGCGCTGCTTGACCTAGAGCCCTCGATGCCGAGCTTACAGCAGCGCGTGGCAGTGATTCATGACATCGATAACGCGCAATTATTGGCTTTGCGTTTGTTTGCGCTACCCCGTATTCGCAGCATTGGGGCAGCGGACTTGTTGCAGTCTTCTACGCAAACCTGTCAATGGGGGCAGTGGGTAAGTTGCGCCGATCAGCGCACCTTGATCCCTGATCTTATCGCGATCTCTGCGCTGGTTCGAGATCTGAGCTAAGGCCGCCAGCGCGGGCTTTTTTCGCAAATTTTCCCACCAATGGCTAAGTTGCGCAGTTCCTGCGCCGCTAGTGTCTTTACAACGACGGTGGCGTGCAATCGCCACTGACTGCATTGACTGGGTGGAATATTGCGATGATTCGCTTAACAGGTACTGGCTCCGGCCTCGACATCAATTCACTGGTAGACGGCTTAGTTGCCGCTTCGCGTACGGCTCCCGAGTCGCGCATAAATACCAAGCAAAGCGATGTGTCTTCAGAGATCTCTGCGCTAGGGCGGGTGAAGTCGGCGCTATCGGCGCTGCAAACCGCGTCCGAGACAATTTCTGAGGCCGATGCCTTTAATGTTGCCAAAATTACCTCGAGTAACTCCGACAGTATTGAGGCGACGGACGGCGGCAGTGATTATCGCGGTAGCTTTAACCTAGAGGTGTTGGCAAAGGCCCAGGCGCATAAACTGCGCTCGGATAGCTTTAGCGATGCCACTACTGACAATGGCGCCGGAGATATCACACTT
Organism: uncultured Granulosicoccaceae bacterium; assembly: GCA_937921805.1. Classification (GTDB taxonomy): domain Bacteria; phylum Pseudomonadota; class Gammaproteobacteria; order JABXHR01; family JABXHR01; genus CAKZUS01. Next base: position 732 of record CAKZUS010000149.1, on the reverse strand, counting down.
AGCAATGCCAAAGGGGAGAGTTTCTCTATCACGCTTGCCAGCGATGCATCGTCTCTGGATGAAATGGCTGAGGCGATCAATACCAGCAGCGATAACTTTGGTGTGCAGGCGAATGTATTAAAAGTCGATGATGGTGATTACCGACTAGTACTCAGTGCCACCGATACGGGGACGGATGCCGCGTTGACTCTCGATGTGTCAGGGTTTGACTCGGGCATTGCTTTCTCCGAGATGGCCGCAGCCCAGGATGCACGCGTGAATGTCGATGGCATCACCGTCACGCGCAGCAGTAATACGTTTGATGACATTTTCCCCAATATTGACATCAATATTAATAATGCTGTCGTCGGTGACAGCACGCTGATACAAGCACAAGGTGACTCGGATGCAGTCGAGGAGCGCCTGAATACTTTTGTGAATGCGTACAACAGCTTTCGCGATGTGATCGATTCGGTCTCGGGTTCTGGCGCTGCGCTCAATGGAGATGGGTTAACGCGGCAACTGGCTTCACAGATGCGGCAGCTACTTGCCGGTACTGGTGCAGAGGCTAATCCCAGCTATCAAACCGCGTACTCCGTCGGGATTGAAATTGACCGCTCTCAACCGACAGCTTTTTGAGCCGTTCATAGACATGATGCCCGAGCATCTTATCATTCACGAATTTGTAGGCGAGACCGATCATCGGCTCAGGCAGCTTCAAGCGGCGCCTGTCTATTATACGCCATTAGGGCC
>CAKZUS010000148.1 GCA_937921805.1 uncultured Granulosicoccaceae bacterium | reverse complement strand
ATCAGTTGAGCTTGCAGCAAATCGAGCAAGACATCGAAGCACCCACCGAGGCTTTGCACCAGTTGTGCTTGCAGGTGGTGGGCTGGGTGCTGGAGAGCGAGGAGCGATTGCGCCGCTTTGCGATACCCGAAACCCACTGGGATGCGGTGCGCGATTCTTGGCAGCGCCGCGATGCGAGCTTGTATAGCCGCATGGATTTGTCCTACAGCGGTAGCGGGCCTGCCAAGCTGCTGGAGAATAACGCCGATACCCCCACCAGCTTATACGAAACAGGGTTTTGGCAGTGGCTGTGGCTACGCGAACAAGTGGATGCGCGGCGGCTGGATCCGCGCGCAGATCAATACAACTCAGTGCAGGAGCGGCTGATCCAACGCTTTGCCGAACTAGGCCAACAGGGGAGCTTGCAACAGGGACTGCACTGCGCCTGCTGCCGCGATACGGTCGAAGACCGTGGCACGGTGCAATACCTGCAAGACTGCGCGGAGCAAGCAGGCATTGCTACGCGCTTTGTCTATGTCGATGATATTGGCGTGGACGAAGACGGAAGACTGGCCGATCTTGATGACACGCGCATTCATGCGTGTTTTAAGCTCTACCCGTGGGAGTTTATGCTGCGCGAAGAGTTTGGCGACGCTCTGCAGGGGGTGCAGTGGCTGGAGCCATTGTGGAAGGCGTTGCTGTCTAATAAGGCCTTGCTGGTGGCGTTGTGGGAGTGTGCGCCGGGGCATCCAAACCTATTGCCCGCGTATTTTGCTGATGACCCGCGCGCGAATACGCTGCAGCATTTTGTCCGCAAGCCGCTTTTTTCACGCGAAGGGGCCAATATCGACATCGTGCAGCAGGGGCGTATTATTGCTAGCGCCGATGGCCCTTATGGCGACGAGGGCTATGTCGTGCAGGCTTATCATCCTCTGGCGCAATTTGGACAAGGCGCAGATCAGCAGCACGCCGTGATCGGCTCCTGGGTGATTGGTGATCAGGCGGCGGGAATGGGCGTGCGCGAGGACCGACACCGCATTACTCAAGACCTGTCGCGCTTTGTACCCCATGCCATCATCGATTAATAGATATCAGGATCAGGATAGGTAGCAAGTTCGCCCTATTCATCCACTATTGATTTACACCGCCACTTGGCGCACTATGCTCACTTTATCGTACTAGCGCGATAGCGACCCGCCCTCCATTGACTCCCCCGCTTGGGGCAGGAGCCACAATACAATGTACCGACTCTCTCTTCACGCTCAAGGCCCAGAGATCAGCCGTTTGGTATACGGCGTGTGGCGCATTGCCGACGATCCGGATACCAGTGATGCGCATGTGCGCGCCAAAATCGATGCTTGCCTTGAGCAAGGCATCAGTAGTTTTGATCACGCTGATATTTATGGCGACTATAGCTGCGAAGCCTTGTTTGGGCGCGCTATAGCGGCAGATCCTGCGCTGCGCCAGCGCATGGAGCTGATTAGCAAGTGCGATATTGCACTGATGTCGATGCGCTACCCCAAGCGCCGAGTCAAGTTCTATGACACCAGCGCGGCCTATATCACTGCGCAAGTCGAGACCAGCCTGCGCAATCTGCACACAGATTATCTCGATGCGGTATTGATTCACCGCCCCGATCCGCTGATGGACCCGCAAGAAACGGGGGCGGCACTGGATGCGCTCATTGACGACGGCAAAACCCGCTCGGTCGGGGTGTCGAACTTTATGCCTTGGGACACCGAGTTGCTGCAAAGCGCGATGCGCCACCCTCTGGTGACCAATCAAATCGAAATCAATCCGCTGGAGCGCAGCGCTTTCACTGACGGGCGCATTGCCCAGGCGCAGCGCCTGAAGATGGCGCCAATGGCGTGGTCGCCGCTCGCCGGAGGGCAGCTCTTTGCCAGCGAGCACGCCCCGTTGCAAGAGGTACTCGGGCGCATTGCCAACGAGCAGTCTGTGCAAATGAGCGAGGTCGCGATTGGTTGGCTACTCGCGCATCCTGCGCAGATTGTGCCAGTGTTGGGCACCAATAATATCGACCGCATCAGTCGGCTGCACACCGCTCTGGCGGTGCAGCTTGATCGGGAGACGTGGTTCGAGATTTGGACTGCCGCTGCGGGCCAAGAAGTTCCCTAAGGATTAATGACACATGAGTAGAGATGAGTAGAGCATTGCGCGACGCCCTGGGTTGTTTCGCCACGGGTGTGACGGTCGTGACCACCACAGACCCCGATTCGGGGGTTGATCTTGGGTTGACGTGCTCGTCTTTTAGCGCGGTATCTTTGCAACCACCACTGGTGCTGTGGAGCCTGCGTCATGAGGCCGAGTGTCGAGCGGCGTTCACTCGTGCGGGTGGCTTTACTGTGAGCGTGTTGGCTGCGGAGCAACAGGCGCTCGCGATGCGCTTTGCAGACGGAGAGCAACACGAGCGCTTCGCGTCGCTCGCGCTACAACGCGCCGCGAGTGGTCGCCGACAAGTCCCAGACTGTGTCGCGTGGTTTGATTGCACGACGGTGAATATCGTCGAGGCTGGGGACCACGATATTTTTATTGGGCAGGTCGAGGAGTTCAGTCGTCGCTACGCCTCGGGCTTGGTGTTTGCCCAAAGCCGATTTGGGTGCGTGCAGCACGAGAGCTAATGGCTATATTTGTCTAGCTATTTGTCTGATTTATTCGGCGGCGATTGTGCCGGTTGTGCCGACTGCACTGCGACTTGCAAGGCCTCCTCGAGTATGGCATTGCTGCCAATATGATTCGCCAGAATGAAAATCAAGCGTGCATTGAGTGCGCTGCTTTGCTCATCACTCAGCCCATCGTGGGCCGTAATGAGCTGTTCGTAGAAGCCGTCTCCATCGTCGAAGTTCGGGGTCAAAACCAGGGTCATAAAGCCGCCTCTGCGTGCAGCAGGCGCTGCACGGTTTGGTGCAGTGCCTCGTCGTTATAGTGCGCCCAACGCGCTAGTACGTGTTGGTCGGGGCGAATGAAATAGACCGCGCCGGCTTCTTCGCCTAGGTAGCGCTGGCGCAGGGCCTCGCTGGCGGTCTCTAGGTGCAACACGGAAATACCAATGCCAGCGCTACAGCAGGGTGATGCGGGCGCGCGGGTCTGAATGCAGAGCAATTGCAAGGTGCCTTTGAGCAGATCCAGCAGAAAGCGCTCGCCTACCGGTGCATCGGGGCAGGCGCTTCCAGGGCGCGCGCACGCGGGCGCGTTCGGTAGCGCATCGGGAAAATCTGGGTAGACGCAAGGAAGTGAAAGACGCCCCGAGTTGACCAGAGGCCGAGCAAAAGCGTGGTCTTTGGCCAAATCGAGTACGGCGTTGCGAAACACTTTGCTTTGGCGGGTCTTTGGGGTCAAGAAGTCCGTCGAGCGACTGGAGTGCAGAATATTTTCATCGGCGGCATATTCGCGCTCGCGGGCGTAGTCGTCGATAAGCGCATCGCTGGCCAGCCCTCGGAGCACGAAGTCGAGCTTCCAGGCGAGGTTGTCGGCGTCTTGAATACCAGAATTAGCGCCTCGGGCGCCAAAGGGCGAGACTTGGTGGGCGGAATCACCGGCAAAGACCACCCGCTGATGACGAAAACCTTGCATTCGACGGCATTGAAACGTATAGATCGAGCACCAGTCGAGCGTATAGTCCCGACCCGGGCCGAGCATGGCATCGATGCGCTCCCGCACCTTGTCTTCTTGTCGTTCTGCGTCGCGGTCAATATCCCACCCGAGCTGAAAGTCTAGCCGCCAGATATCATCCGGCTGCTTGTGCAGCAAGGCCGAGTCGCCCGACTTGAACCATGGCTCGAACCAAAACCAACGCTCTGTTGGGAAGTCCGCACTCATCTTGATGTCGGCAATCAAAAAGTTGTCTTCGAACACCCGCCCATCAAAGCGCAAATCCAGCATCTCGCGCACACTAGAACGCGCCCCATCGCAGGCCAGTAGCCACTGTGTCTCTAGGTCGTAGTCGCCGTCTATTGTGTTCACGGTGACGGATACAGAGTCATCGGCTTGCTGCACAACCCGAGACACGCGATGTCCGCCGCGTATTGTGATGCGGGCGCCATCGGCACAAGCGCGCTCAATGGCATCCATCAGGTAGCGCTCTACATAGGGCTGCTGCAGGTTGATAAAAGCAGGGTAGCGGTGTCCGGCTTCGGCGAGCAAGTCGAAGCTATAGACTTCGTCGCGATCGCGATAGACCCGCCCGCGCTGCCACATGACGCCTTTGTCGAGCATGGCGCCTCCAGCCCCGAGGCGGTGGGCAATCTCTAGCGAGCGCTTGGCAAAGCAGATAGCGCGACTGCCAGGCCCGGTGCCTTCGTGAGCATTGAGCAGCAACACGGGCTGGCCGCGCAAACCCAGATCGAGGGCCAGCGCCAAGCCAACAGGGCCGGCTCCGACGACTACGACCGGATGCTGCTCGCGCTGAGCCTGAGCGGCGTGGGTCGCTGCGCTGTCGTAGGCGGCGAGAGTAAAGTGGAGACTCATTATTACAGACTACTGGGATTACAGACTTACTGGGATTACAGACCTATCGGGGGCAAATTAGCCTGGTAAGTTAGCCTTGTAAGTCGGCCCACATCTGT
>CAKZUS010000147.1 GCA_937921805.1 uncultured Granulosicoccaceae bacterium | reverse complement strand
GTAGCCCGATGGCGAGCGACAGGGTGGCGGTAGCGGTGATGGGGTAGGGCTTTGGCCAGAGAATACCTATCAGGTAAAGACCGGCCGCGATGCCACCCAGCAATGGCGCAATCTCACCCATATTGGTGCAGATTGTTGGAGGAAAAACTCATGAAAAGCTCAGCACAAACGCGCAACCCTATTTAGCCCTCGTATAATCTAACACTAGCGACCACCGAGACTGAAGCCACAATGTTCGACGGATTATCAGAGCGCCTAGAGCGCACCATGAAAAACCTGCGCGGTCAGGGGCGCTTGACAGAGAAGAATGTCAGCGACTCGATCCGTGAGGTGCGCAAGGCCCTGTTAGAGGCGGATGTGGCCTTGTCAGTAGTCAAGCAATTTACCGCCGCTGTCCAGCGCAAGGCCTTGGGGCGTACTGTCATCGCAAGCCTAACGCCCGGGCAGGCCTTCATCAAAGTCGTCAAAGACGAGCTTGTCACGGTCATGGGCGGCGAAGGACATGCGGGCCTAGAGCTGGGCGCGAGTCCTGCGGTGGTGTTGATGGCAGGCCTGCAAGGGGTCGGTAAAACCACGACGGTTGCCAAACTCGCCAAGTATCTGGTCGAGCGTGAAAAACGCAAAGTGATGGTGGTCAGCTGTGATGTCTACCGCCCGGCGGCGATTGCGCAGTTGCAGACACTCGCCGAGCAGATTGGCGTCGATTGTTTCCCCAGTGACGCCAGTCAGTCGCCCCGAGATATTGCCAAAGCGGCGCTGCGTGAGGCCAAAACGCGCTTTGTGGATGTGCTGCTGGTCGATACGGCAGGACGGCTGGCGGTCGATGCGGACATGATGGCTGAGATCCAGACCCTACACCAGACGCTCTCGCCCAGTGAAACCCTGTTTGTGGTGGACAGCATGATCGGCCAAGACGCCGCCACGACGGCCAAGGCCTTTGGTGAGGCGCTGCCTTTGAGCGGTGTGGTGCTGACGAAAGTCGATGGCGATGCACGCGGCGGTGCGGCCTTGTCGGTGAGAATGATCACCGATCGGCCGATTAAATTCATTGGTGTGGGCGAAAAAACCGATGCGCTAGAGCCGTTTCACCCCGAGCGTATGGCTTCGCGCATTCTCGGAATGGGCGATGTGCTGTCACTGGTCGAAGACGTGCAGCGTGGGGTCGACGAAAAAGAAGCGCAGAAGCTCGCCAAGAAACTACAAAAAGGGCAGGGCTTTAATCTAGAGGATTTGCGCGCGCAGATGCAGCAGATGCAAAGCATTGGCGGCATCAGTGCGTTGGCGGACAAGATGCCGGGAATGGGGCAAATCAACGCGAATGCCGCCGCGCAGGGCGAAAAAGATATTCGGCGCACGATGGCGATCATCGATTCGATGACCCGCCAAGAACGACGTAACCCTGACCTGATTCGGGGTAGTCGCAAACGCCGCATTGCCGCAGGCTCGGGCACCCAAGTGCCAGAGGTGAATCGGGTGTTGAAGCAGCATTCGCAGATGGCGAAAATGATGAAGAAAATGGGCAAAGGCGGCATGGGGAAAATGTTACGTGGTCTACAAGGCAAGATGCCCGGAGGCATGCCTGGCGGTGGTATGGGGGGGCTTGGTGGACCCGGTGGCGGAATTGGGCCTTTTCAATGATCCCGTTCTGCGCCATAATGGCGCGTTAAGCACGAATTTTCGAGAGATCTTATGGTCACTATCCGTCTTTCTCGCGGTGGCGCCAAAAAAGCGCCTTTCTACCAGGTCGTTGTCACCGACAGCCGCAATCGTCGCGATGGGCGTTACATCGAGCGCGTAGGGTTTTTTAATCCTGTGGCGCGTGGTAACGAACAGCGTGTTCGCATCGACACCGCCCGTATCGAACACTGGGTCGGCCAAGGCGCGCAACTTTCTGATCGCGTTAGCGCGCTCATGAAAGAGCTTGCTAAAGCCGCTGCCTAAGAGCACTCCCCCCGATAAGCTCCTGCTCGGGCACATCAACGGTGTGCACGGCGTGCAGGGCGCGCTCAAGGTCTTTTCGCAGACCCGCGACCGCGGCGATATCTTGCGCTATCCCCGCTGGCATTTGCTGCAGCAAGGCCAGTGGCTAGAACACCGCCTCCAACGTGGGCAGGTGCAAGGTAAGCGCGTTATCGCCTGGTTGAGCGATGTGGGGCAGCGCGATCAAGCCGAGGCGCTGGTTGGTGCCGAGGTGTGGATTGCGCGCAGTGATCTGCCTCCCCCCGCTCCCGGCGAGTACTACTGGGCTGATTTGATCGGTTGCCGTGTGGTGAACGATGCTGGTGTTGAGCTAGGGGAAGTGCAGGAGATGATCGAGACGGGGGCCAACGACGTGATGTCGTTGCACTCGGAGCAGGGCGGTCAGTTGGTGCCCTGGGCGTATGGCTCGATTGTCACGGCGGTAGACGTCAATGAGCGCGTGATCACTGTGGCATGGGATGACGAGCGCGATGCTCCCGACGACGCCTGAACTGCGCTGCACCGTTCTGACGCTGTTTCCAGAGTTTGTGGCAGCGTTTCGGCAGGTGGGTGTTGTTGGTAGTGCTTGCGATAAAGGCTTGGTGCAATTAGAAGCCCTCAACCCACGCCAATTCGCCACCGATCGACACCAAAGCGTCGACCATCGCCCTTACGGGGGCGGGCCGGGCATGGTGATGGCGGTGCCGCCACTGCTGGCGAGTGTGGAGAGTATCCGCCAACACGAGCCGCACACGCGAGTCGTGCTGACATCGCCGCAGGGGCAGCCGTTTAACCAAGCTCTGGCGCGTGAATGGGTCGAGCAAGGGCGGCATATCACCCTAGTAGCGGGGCGCTACGAGGGGATTGACGAGCGCTTTAGCGCTTTGGCCGTCGAGCAAGAAGTCTCGTTAGGCGACTTTGTGATGAGCGGCGGTGAGCTGGCCTGTTTGGCGATGTTCGATGCGATGGCGCGTTTAGTGCCCGGCGTGCTGGGACACGTGGCGTCGGCAGAGCAAGACTCGTTTTCGCATTGCTCTGACGGTTTGCTCGATTGTCCGCACTACACGCGACCGCCGAGCTATGCAGGCTTGAGCGTGCCACCGGTATTGCTCAGTGGTGACCACGGGGCGATTGCTCGGTGGCGAGAAGAACAACGCTTGCAGCGCACTCGTGCGCGCAGGCCCGATTTATTAGGCGATCAACCCGTGGCGGGCCAGTGACGGACAAATTATGCTCCGCGCACTGACAGGCCACCGGTGGCGCCTTGAGTGAAGCCCCAGAGTGTTCTGGGAAACCGATGCTGGTTTATGATGCCGCGGCATCCTCTAGCGAGCGAGACCGACGCCACAGGCGTTGACACAAAAAAAGGAAACTCATTGTGAGTGTGATTATTGAGCAGCTCGAACGCGAGCAAATGAAGACTGATGTGCCGAAATTCGGCCCCGGTGACACCGTCGTCGTGCAAGTGCGCGTCAAAGAAGGCACGCGCGAGCGTCTGCAGGCTTACGAAGGCGTCGTGATTGCGCTGCGCAATCGCGGCCTGAACAGTGCTTTCACCGTACGTAAAATCTCTCACGGCGAAGGTGTTGAGCGTGTCTTTCAGACGCACAGCCCGCTGATCGAAGGCATTGAAGTGAAGCGTCGCGGCAAAGTGCGTCGCGCCAAGCTCTACTACCTGCGTGGCCGTACTGGTCGTGCCGCTCGCATCAAAGAAAAGTTGACCCGCAAGAGCTAGTCTCTCTGCGCGCCAGCGACCTACGACAGCGCACCCCTCGGTGCGCTGTTTTGGGTTTGGGGACTTGATTTTTTGTCTACGTGTCCCTATCTAGCGCACTATCTGCTACACCAAGGAATCTTTTTATGAGCGATAACGCTACTGCCGAACCTGTTGAACAGGCGACTGGCACCGAATCTTTTGAGTTTCAAACCGAGGTCAGTCAGCTATTGCAGTTGATGATCCACTCGCTGTACTCAA
>CAKZUS010000146.1 GCA_937921805.1 uncultured Granulosicoccaceae bacterium | reverse complement strand
AGTAGTACACAGTGGCCACTATCGACGCGCAGCAACTGGGCAAGCGGGTGCAAGCCCCATCGGGCGAGCTGGCCCTGCTAACAGACGTGAGCTTGCAGGTGCAGTCGGGCGAGGCCGTGGCTGTGGTCGGGCCCTCTGGCTCTGGTAAATCGACCCTGCTGGCACTGTTGGCGGGACTGGATCGCGCTAGCTCTGGATCGCTACACTTGCTGGGACAGCGCCTAGACGAGCTTGACGAAGAACAGCGCGCGGCACTACGCGCTGGCAAAGTCGGCTTTGTCTTTCAGTCTTTTCAGTTGATGGAGGGACTCAGCGCGCTAGAGAATGTGCAACTGCCGCTGGAGCTGGCCGAGTTAGAAGACCCCGAAGCGCGCGCACGCGAACTCCTCGATGAAGTGGGGCTTGGCGAGCGCTTAGATCACCTTCCGCAGCGCCTCTCTGGCGGCGAACAGCAGCGCGTTGCGCTAGCGCGGGCATTTGCTTTGCGTCCACAGGTGCTGTTTGCAGATGAGCCGACCGGCAACCTAGACCCCGTGACAGGCGAGCGCGTGATTGAGCTGATGTTTTCTCTGCGCGAGCGCTTTGGCACAACGCTGTTGCTCGTGACGCATGACCTGGATCTCGCGGCACGTTGCGATCGGTGCTTGCGCATGGAGGGCGGGCGCTTATCGGTCAGTGCCGACAGTGAGCAAAACAGTGATGGGGCCGCCGCATGAAGTGGTGGGCTGCATGGCGTTTGCTGCGCCGCGAACTATGGCGTGGCGAGCCGCGCATTATGGTCTTGGCGCTGGTGCTGGCGGTCGCTGCTGTGTCGGCCGTCGGTTTTTTCAATGATCGCATCTCTAATGCAATCCGCCTGCAAGCGGCGAGTCTGATCGGAGCGGACCTGGTCGTCAGTGCAGGCAGAGCACTGCCCGATAGCCTGATTGCTAACGCTACCGAGGTGGGGCTGGAGAGTGCAAAGCTGGTGTCGTTTCCGACCGTTGTGTTTACGGACGATGATGACAGCGCACTGATTGCCCTCAAGGCCGTGAGCGATGGCTATCCGCTGCGCGGCTTCTTGAAAACCGGCGATACGCCGGAAGCCGCAATCAAAGTGACCCAAGGTCCGCGACCCGGCGAGGCGTGGATTGATCCGCGCCTGCTGGAGACGCTGGAGGTGAGCGTTGGGGATGAGATTGCACTGGGTGATATCACGCTGAACATCAGTCAGGTCTTGCAATTTGAGCCCGATCGCAGCGGCAGCATTTGGATGTTGTCGCCACGGGTGATGATGCACTATAGCGACCTAGAGGCCGCGAATCTGCTCGCACCAGGTAGTCGCGCGCGTTATCGGGTCTTGCTCGCGGGCGCAGGCGTGGGAGATTTTGAATCCAGTATTGCTGATACGGCCGAAGAACAGGACTGGCGCCTGGAAAGCGCTAGTGACGCGAATCCACGTCTGAGCACGGCGCTAGAGCGTCTGGGGCGCTTTTTAGGCTTGGCGTCTTTGGTGACGGTGTTGGTCTCCGGAGCCGCGTTGCTGATGTCTTCGCATGGTTTTGTGCGGCGCCAAGCCGATGCGATGGCGCTATTTCGTTGCTTTGGCGTCTCGGGTGAGGTGCTGCGAGGCATCGTTTGGCGTTGGATTGTGATGCTGTGGCTGATCGCTTCTGTGCCCGGTGTGGTGTTGGGCTACGCGGTGCAATACGCTGGGGCCGATATTGTTGCCAATGCCGTGGGCTTGACTCTGGCGGCGCCGTCGATGCAGCCCGTGTGGGTGGGGCTTGTGGTTGGTGCAGTGACGGTGTGCGGCTTTGTTTTGCCCACTTTGTTTCGATTGCAAAATATCCCAGTCATGCGTGTGCTGCGCCGTGATACGCAGGCGGGTATCGCGGGCTGGCCGGCAGCGCTGGCGGCTGTGATCGCGATGGCGATGCTGGTGAGCTGGCAGGCCAGCTCTTGGCGCATGGCGAGTGTGGTGTTGGCAGCCATGGTGATCGCTCCAGTGCTGTTATGGACGTTGGGCTATGGGCTGCTGCGTTTTGCGCGGCGCCTGCCGCGTCCATTGCGCCCGGGGATACCGCTGGGTATCACAGGCTTCGCGCGGCGCGGGGCGGTGAGTCTGGTACAAATGACGGCATTGGGCAGCGGTATTCTCGCGCTGGCATTGTTGGGCTTTGTCACCCGAGATTTGCTCGACGCCTGGGAACAAGAAATTCCTGCCGATGCCCCTAATTATTTTTTCCTGAACGTGCAGCCGCACCAAGTCGAGTCGTTCCAGGCCAAGCTGGATGAGATTGTCGTCGCCGATGTCGATGCGCAGTTGTTTCCGATGGTCCGAGGGCGTTTTGTGGGCGTGAACGATACCGACTTGCGTGTTGAAGACTTCGAGGACCAGCCCGATAGACAGTCTTCATTGCGCCGCGAATTGAACCTCACTTTTGCTGATCAACCGCGCGATGACTACGAAACAATAGAAGGGCAGTGGTGGACGCCGGAGCAAGGGCAGCGCGAGGCTCTGGTCTCTGTCGAAGAAGGGTTTGCCCAAGACTTCTCTCTACAACTGGGTGATACGGTGCGATTTCGTATCGCAGGCGAGGCGCGCGCTGCTACGGTGGCGCATATTCGCCGTATCGAATGGGAAAGCATGCGCGTGAACTTTTTCTTTGTCGCTAGTCCTGCAACCTTGCAAGACGGCCCCGCGACTTGGATCACTGCAACCCGAGTACGCGAAGATATCGCCGTCGGGAAAATGCTACGTGCCTTTCCCGGTATCAGTGCGCTGTCGGTGGAAGAGATCCTGAATCGCATTCGCGGCACTTTAGATCAGGCTCAGTTTGCGGTGCGCATTGTATTCGGCTTCTCGCTACTGGCAGGGGTTGTGGT
>CAKZUS010000145.1 GCA_937921805.1 uncultured Granulosicoccaceae bacterium | reverse complement strand
GGCTATACAGCTCAGCACCACACTGCACGGGGCTACGGCTACCCCCAGCGAGCGAATCTGCGCGCGCTCTGAGCACGGTCCCGACATAGCACAAGCGCACGCTGTCTCGATCGGCATAGTGTTGCGCGACGATGCGCGCGACTTGAGGCGTCATATCCGCGCGTATCCCGAGGGTACGGCCACTGAGTTGATCGACGAGCTTAAACGTCTGCAAGTCCATGTCAGGACCGACATCGGCGTTCAAGGTTTCGAGAAACTCAATAAACGGGGGCATCACCTGGGCGTAGCCCCAGCGCTGATGCAAATCAATCAGATCTCGGCGCAAGCGCTCTAATGCGGCCGTATGATCGGGCAGTAATTCGCTAATGCCATCGGGCAAAGGAGACATAGAAGACATGAGTTACGCTAAGGTGCAAAGCAACAAACCCACTATTATCGCCGCAATGCCCATCCCGCGCTGCCATAGCTCAGGCAAACTGGCTAATCGCTGCACTTGACGCTGATATAAAGACGGTGAAAAAGCAGGCAACACCCCTTCTAGCACCAGCATCACTGCCGTCGCTTGCCACAGCCCTGTCGCCAGATGCGACCAGACGATAGAGGCACCAAACAGCATCACACCAAAGCCGACTTTGCGCATCGTCTCTGGCGCCAGGTCTTGCAACTGCTCCACCATTGAGCGATACAGTGGCGGAGAGAGTGCCGGCAAGATGCCCTCAAAAATAAGCATCAAGCCGACACCGGCCACAAACGCCTGCATTAATTGCTAGGCGCTGTAGGGGAGGCCGTCGATTGCTCGAAGTAGCGGAAAAACTCCGAGTCCGGACGCAACAGCAACACATTGCTCTTGTCAGCAAAGGTATTTCTGTACGCGCTCAGGCTGCGGTAGAGGCGATAAAACTCTTTGTTTTGACCATAGGCCTCGGCGTAGATTTTAGCCGACTGTGCATCGCCGTCACCACGAATGCTCTCGGCTTCTGCAAACGCATCGGCCAATAGCTCAGAACGCTGACGCGCAGCATCGGCACGAATGCCTTTTGCCTGCTCTTCCCCTTCTGAGCGGAACCGTTTCGCCACGGTGGCCCGTTCTTTTTCCATACGGCTATAGACCGAAGACAAAACGCCATCGGGCCACTCGACCTTCTTCAAGCGAACGTCGACCAGCTCGATACCCAGCTCATTGGCGCGCACGTTCACATTGGAGCGCACTTCAAGCATGATCTCCTCACGCTGATCGGCAATAACTTCTTGCACGGTACGCTTACCAAAGGCATCGAGCACCCCTTTTCGTACGACCTGTTGCAACAGCGTTGTCGCGCGACTTTCATCCCCAGAGGTCTGGGTAAAGAAGGTCGCTGGGTCGGCGATGCGCCATTTCACAAAGGCGTCGACGATCATGTTCTTTTTCTCGACCGTCAGCACGCGTTCGGCCTGGGCATCGAAAGTCAGAACCCGCGCATCAAAACGCTCGACGCGCTGGAGCATCGGCACTCGAAAATGCAAGCCCGGAGAATAGTCTGTCTCAACAATACGACCGAGCTGGATCTTAATCGCCTTTTCTGCTTCACCGACTGTGAACGTGAAGGCGTACACCAGCAGCAGCATCAGGGCCAGAAAACCGGCAATCATACTAGAACGGTTCATCAGTTCCCCCTACTGCGGCTGCGACTGTTGTGTTGGGTGTCAAATCGCTGCAACGGAGAGGTTGCCGGACGCGACTGCGACGCACTGCCGCCCTGAACCGCTGAAGGCAGGGCTGTCGCCGCCGCCCCTTGTCCCGACATCAGCTTCTCCAGAGGTAAGTACATCATTGGGCTGTTGCCCTCGCTATCGAGAAGAATCTTGCTGGAATTGGCCATCACAGACTCCATCGTCTCTAGATACAAGCGATCGCGCGTGATTTCCGGTGCTATTTCGTATTGAACGAGTAGCTGCGAGAAACGCGCAGTCTCCCCCTCGGCACCCCGAACGGCTTCCGTGCGATAGGCTTTCGCCTCTTCAATCAAGCGCCGTGCATCGCCTCGTGCTTGCGGGATAATACCGTTGGCATAGGCTTCTGCTTCGTTGATCAGACGCTCTTTGTCTTCTCTAGAACGTGCGGCATCGTCAAAAGACGCCTGCACTGGCTCAGGGGGCTGGGCGCGCTCCAAGTTGACACTATTGACAATAATGCCTGTGCCGTAGTCGTCGAGCACTTGCTGCACAATCGTGCCGGTGTTGGTAGCAATCGCCTCGCGACCTTCTTGGATGACGTAGTCCATGCGCTCATCGCCAATGACTTCGCGAATCGCACTCTCTGCGACTTGGCGCAGCGACTGTTCGGGGTTGCGCACTTCGAAAAGAAACTTTTCTGCTTCTTTGATGTTGTACTGCACCGTGAGGTCAATGACGACGACGTTTTCATCGCGTGTCAACACCGACTGCGTCCCCGTGGATACGGAGCGGTTGGAGTCCACATTGAGCGTGGTCGTTGACTCGACAAAGGGCAGCTTAAAGTGTAAACCCGGCTGTTCTGTGCGCTGATAAGCCCCAAAACGGGTAACAACACCTCGCTCGGCAGATTCGATAACAAAAAAGCCATCATAAATCGCAGCTGCAACGAACAGCACCGCTGCCAAACCTAGCCATGCCACAGTGGGCAAACCGCCCCCTGCGCTCGTACCGCCGCCGCCACTGGGCACCTTCGAGCCAAACAGCCGATTCAAGCGTTGCTGCAACTTGCGCATCACCTCATCGAGATCGGGTGGCCCGTTGCTATTTCCGTTGCCGGAGTTATTCCAGGGGTCTCGGCCATTGCCGTTACCCGGATCGTTCCACGCCATCAAAATCCCCTTAAAATCAAACCTGTCCGAGGACAGCAGTATCGACACCAAAGCGCGCACTGAGGCGCGCCCATATTTTTTGTTCCGCACGTATACTGAGATAGGTCTTACCCGTGTCGGTTTCAACCCGCTCCGACACTACCGTGTTGTCACGATAGAGCGCTGCTCGCAGCGCGCCCTGGTGCGCATCGAGCACCAATTCTCCCGTCACCATATCGGGAGCAAGCAGTTCCCGCAAGGCCTCGCGAAAAGCCTCGATCCCTTGTCCACTGTGCGCAGAGACCCAGACTTGTCCGTGGTATTGCACGGCACTCTCTTCTGTCACCTGCTCTGGCAATTGTTCTGGCTGCTGATGGAGCAATGCTTCTGACACATCACCTAACGTGTCGGCCATCGTGTCTATCTTGTTAAACACGCGCAACACCGGGGTGTCCTCTAGCCCTAATTGTACAAGCACCTGCTCCACATCGGCGGCGCGATCACGCCAGTCCGGGTCGCTAAAATCGATAACATGCACCAACACATCCGCTTCGGCTGTCTCTTGCAGGGTCGCGTGAAACGCCTCGACTAAGGCGTGCGGCAAATCACGCACAAAACCCACTGTATCGACGAGTGCACACTGCACGCCACCAGCGAGCTGCAATTTACGAATAGTGGGGTCCAGGGTCGCAAAAAGCATGTCTTGCGCCAACACTTCTGCACCCGTGAGCTTATTAAACAGCGTCGACTTGCCTGCATTGGTGTAGCCGACTAACGAGGCCGTTGGCACGGGCGCACGCTTGCGGCTTTGGCGACTCAAGCCCCGATGTTGTTTCACTTTTGCCAGACGTGCATTGAGCTGACGCACTCGCACTCGCAGCAAACGTCGGTCGGTTTCTAACTGGGTCTCGCCCGGTCCGCGCAGACCAATCCCCCCTTTTTGGCGTTCAAGGTGAGTCCAGCCCCGAATCAAACGCGTAGAGAGGTGTTGCAGCTGCGCAAGCTCGACCTGCAACTTGCCCTCGTGGGAGCGTGCACGCTGCGCGAAGATATCGAGAATCAGTCCCGCGCGGTCAAGCACGCGACAGCGCAGGGCTTTCTCCAAGTCGCGCTCTTGAGAAGGCGACAAGCTGTGGTCAAACAAGACCACCTGCGCTTCGTGCTCGGCGACTAAGGCCGCGACTTCCTCGACTTTGCCAGAACCGATAAAAAATCGGGCATCAGGACGATCACGCAACACCTCCACAGCAGCGACTGCATCGACGCCACCCGCTCGCGCGAGCGACGCAAATTCAGAGACGCGATCGGTATCGCGCCGCTGTAGATGGATGTGGACCAAAATGGCGCGCTCGCCTTTATCGGGGCGATCAAACAATAGCGCCCCCGGCTCGACACGGATCCATACCGGTTTTGCAGGACGTGTCGCGTTGTTCCAACAGCAAGCTCTTACGCGTCGGTGTCAGCAAGTGCTGGCGCTTCTTCGCCATAGCTCAAGCGCACGGGGCGTGCTGGGACAATAGTCGAGATTGCATGCTTGTACACCATCTGGCTCACGCTGTTTTTCAGCAGTACTACAAACTGGTCAAATGAATCGATCTGCCCTTGCAACTTGATACCGTTGACGAGATAGATTGAAACGGGGACGCGCTCTCTACGAAGGACGTTGAGGAAGGGTTCTTGAAGGGTTTGCCCTTTTGCCACGGAGGTCTCCACCATAATGATTATTTATTCTGTTAAGGGGTTTTCGCGTCGGACATCGAAGCATACCTTTTTTTGAGACATTGCACACTTCCTGCCCTGTTGCGCTAATCAGTAATAGCTTAGTGCATAATCGGACACAGCACACAAAACTCACTCTGCCGTTTCGCTTGTTAAAGGAGGTTTTCACATGGCTCGATACGCCGACCACTACCAACGTTCCATAGATGATCCACGAGGTTTCTGGGGCGAACAAGCACAACAGGTCGCCTGGTATCGCGCTCCGGAGATCATTCTTGACGATGGAACACCTCCTTTTAATCGCTGGTTTAGCGACGGAGAGATCAATGCCTGCTACAACGCCGTCGATCTACATGTCGAGCAAGGGCGCGGTGATCACACGGCCTTGATTTATGACTCTCCCATAACCCAGACGCAGCGTCAGTACAGCTTCGCGCAGCTGCAGGATGAGGTCGCCCGAGCCGCTGGCGCCATGCGCGCGCTCGGGGTCGAACAGGGAGACCGGGTCGTAATCTACATGCCCATGATCCCCGAAGCACTGATTGCTATGCTCGCTTGCGCACGGATCGGGGCGGTACACAGTGTGGTGTTTGGTGGTTTTGCACCGCGCGAGTTGGCAGTGCGCATTGACGATGCCAGCCCCAAGTTGATCGTCAGCGCCTCATGCGGCATAGAGCCTGGGCGCCTGATCGAATATAAACCGCTCATCGACGAAGCCCTCACTGTAGCGCAGCACCGCGTTGCCCATTGTTTGTTATTTCAGCGCCCCGAGTGCCGCGCAGCGATGCAGGCACCGCGAGACGTAGACTGGCAGGAGGCCACAAGCGCGGCAGAGGCCGTCGAGTGCGTGCCGCTTCCCTCGACGCATCCGCTTTATATCCTGTATACCTCGGGTACCACGGGCAAGCCCAAAGGCGTAGTGCGCGACACGGGGGGCTATATAGTCGCGCTTAAGTACACCATGAAGGCGATCTACAACGTCGAGCCTGGCGATGTGTACTGGGCGGCCTCGGATGTTGGCTGGGTTGTCGGGCATAGCTATATCGTTTACGGCCCTTTGTTCAATGGCAATACCACGGTGCTCTACGAGGGCAAGCCTGTAGGTACTCCCGACGCAGGCGCTTTTTGGCGGGTCGTCAGCGAGCATCGCGTCAAAGTCTTGTTTACGGCACCAACGGCTTTTCGCGCGATCAAAAAAGTGGACCCGCAAGGCGAGCACATTGGGCACTATGATTTATCTTGCCTCAAGACCCTATATTTAGCGGGTGAGCGCTGCGATTCAGACACGCTCCAGTGGGCACAAAGCCGGCTACAAATCCCCGTCATCGATCACTGGTGGCAAACCGAAACGGGCTGGTCTATCGCCGCCAACTGTCTTGGCATCGAACAACTACCGGTCGTACCGGGTTCGCCTACGCACGCAGCGCCAGGCTTTGATCTGCACGTTCTCGACAGCGATCAAAACCCTGTCGCACCAGGGGAGATCGGCGCGCTGGTCGCCAAGCTTCCGCTTCCCCCTGGCACTTTTCCTAGCTTGTGGGGCGCTAAAGATCGCTACGTCAGCAGCTACTTCAGCACCTATCCTGGGTACTACGAGACGGGTGACGCGGGCTATATTGACGACAAAGGGTATGTGTTTGTCATGGCCCGCACCGACGATGTCATCAATGTGGCAGGGCATCGCCTCTCGACTGGCGCCATCGAAGAAGCACTCTCCAATCACCCCGACGTCGCAGAGTGCGCGGTCATCGGCGCCGCGGATTCGCTGAAGGGGCAGTTGCCGTTGGGCTTGCTGGTATTGAGCGATGGCGTCGAGCGCGAGCATGCAGACATCATTGCCGAGGCTATTGCGCAGGTACGCAACGAAGTTGGCCCTGTTGCTGCCTTTAAGCACGCTGCGGTAGTCGCACGCTTGCCCAAGACTCGCTCAGGCAAAATCCTACGCGCAACGATGCGAAAAATCGCCAACAGCGAGACCTGGAGCACCCCTGCGACTATTGATGACCCCGCTATATTGGATGAAATCAAGACGACACTCGCCACCTTGGGCTATGCACAATGAGCCTTGAAGTGGTCGTTGTCCCCTGCCTAGAAGACAACTACGCCTATCTTCTACACGATGACGACTGCGACGGCGGTCACGTCGCGCTGGTTGACGCTCCCGACGCGGCCCCAATTCACGCCGCCTTGCAGCAACGCGGCTGGACGCTGTCGCAAATCTTACTCACCCACCACCACCACGATCATGTGCAAGGCGTCAGCGAGCTAGTACAGCACTACGGCTGTGAAGTCATTGGTGCCAAAGCCGATGCGCAGCGTCTGCCGCCGCTCGACACGGTCGTCTCCGATGGAGATCACTGCCAAGTTGGCTCGCTCAGCGCGCAAGTCATAGACGTCAGCGGCCACACCCGTGGACATATTGCCTTTGTGTTGCCGGGCAAAGTATTTACAGGCGATTCGCTGATGGCCCTGGGCTGCGGTCGACTATTCGAAGGCAGCCCCGAGCAAGCCTGGGCTGGGCTTGAGCGCTTGAGTGCCCTAGCGCCAGAGACATTAGTTTATTCGGGGCACAACTACGGCGCTGCCAATGCCCGTTTTGCTTTGCAGATGGAGCCGGACAACCAGGCATTGCAAGAGCGCCAAGCCCGTATTGCCGCGCTAGACGCCAAAGGCGAGCCTATTGTCCCTGTCAGTATCGGCGAAGAGCTGGCGACCAACCCATTTTTGCGTCCGCACAGCGCGTCGATTCGCGCCAGCGTCAAGGCCGATGCGAACTCGCCGTCTGCCGAGGTTTTTGGGCGGGTTCGTGCTGCTAAAGACAAGTTTTAGGCCCCATTTAATACTGCGCCTAATCTCTGCACTGTGTCATTTGACAATTCTATAGCCAAAAAAAGCGACCGCATGGGGCCGCTCTTCTTTGTGCAGTCAAAAACGTTTGGGTTAATGGATCTGCTTAAGGGACTCTGACTTCGACTGAGCCATCAGCACTATCATATATAATTTGCTCTGCGCCGTCGTAATCCACCATCTCGTATTGGCAGGTAGTGCGATCATCAGCACTGCCTGCAACCCGCGCAATGGAATAAGTTCCATCATCATTATTTTCATAAGTACCGGACCCTGCTGCAACGCCCTCAGCACTTAAGGCCGGATCTTCACCAAAGATAGCATTGAACACCCGTCCACATCGGCCATAATAAGTCGAGGGATTATTTGCAGATGTAACTA
>CAKZUS010000144.1 GCA_937921805.1 uncultured Granulosicoccaceae bacterium | reverse complement strand
GATTGATGCGGTGATCGGTCACCCGCCCTTGGGGGTAGTTGTAGGTGCGGATTCGCTCGGAGCGATCGCCGCTGCCTACCTGTAGGCGCCGGCTCTCAGACACGGCGGCTTGCTGCTTACTGCGCTCTGCATCGAGCAGGCGAGCGCTAAGCAGTGCCATGGCGCGGGCGCGGTTTTTGTGCTGCGAACGCTCGTCTTGGCATTCGACCACGGTACCCGTTGGCAGGTGCGTCAGGCGGATGGCTGAGTCGGTTTTGTTGACGTGCTGGCCGCCCGCTCCCGAGGCCCGAAAAGTATCGACGCGCAAATCAGCGGGGTTGATGTCGATGGCCTCAACGTCGTTGGTTTCGGGCAGAATCGCCACCGTCGCGGCACTGGTGTGGATGCGTCCTTGGCTTTCCGTTGCAGGCACGCGCTGTACGCGGTGGGCGCCGCTTTCGAATTTGAGTTTTGAGTACACGCCATTGCCGCTCAAGCGGGCAACGACTTCTTTGTAGCCCCCGTGCTCGCCCTCGCGCTCGTTCAAGAGTTCTAGCTGCCAGCGATTGAGCTCGGCGTAGCGGGTATACATTCGTAGCAGATCGCCTGCAAAAATCGCCGCCTCATCGCCGCCCGTGCCGGCGCGAATCTCCAGAAAGACATTCGCTTCGTCATGGGGGTCTTTAGGGATTAAATAGGTTTGCAGTTGACGCTCTAATGCTACTTGGCGCTCCTGCAGCGCTGGCAGCTCTTCTTCGGCCATCTCGCGCATCTCGGGGTCTTCGAGCATCGCCTGTGCATCGCCCAGGTCAGCCTCTACGCTGAGATATTGCTTGTAACACTCTACCAAGGGTTCGAGCTGCGCATACTCGCGCGACAGGTCTCGAAAGCGGTTTTGATCGGTGATGATTTCCGCTTCACCGAGCAGCGCTGAGACCTCTTCGTGGCGTTCTAGGAGCTGAGCGATTTTTTGCAAAATAGAAGGGGTCATGGTGTCGTCGTGTCGAGGCCGAGGAGGTGTTCGGCGTGTTGGAGTAGTTGCGGGTCGCTGGCATCGTTGAGGGCGGCGCTTGGAGCGTGCAGCAATTTATTGGTGAGTCCGTGGGCGAGTTGCTGCAGCACCTGCTCGGCATCGCGCCCAGCTCGAAGCGCTGCGCGCGCGCGCTCTAGCTGCTCATCGCGAATAGCGTGGGCATGTTGGCGATACGCGCCAATGATCTTACGGGCCGAGGCCGATTGTACCCAATGCATATAAGCATCGCAGTGTTGGGTGATGATGTGATCCGCTTGCACAGCGGCCTCTTCGCGGGCCTGCCGCCCCTGGTCAACAAGCGATTGTAGGTCATCGACCGAATACACAAACGCATCTTCTAGCTCTTGCACCTCTGGCTCAATGTCGCGCGGGACTGCCAAGTCCATAAACAGCATAGGCTCGCGTTTGCGGCGTCGCAATGCGCTCTCCACCATGCCTTTTCCCAGCACCGCTAAAGGCGATCCGGTCGCGCAAAACACGACATCTGCCCGATACAAACTTGCCCCAAGATCACTGAGCGCTATGCTCTCGACCCCACCAGGAAAATGCTCTGCCAGCTCAGCGGCCAAGGCGCTGGCCCGCTGGATGCTGCGATTGCTGACGATCAGCCGATGCGCGCCGGACCGCGCGATATGCCGTGCGGCTAAGGCCCCCGTTTCACCCGCCCCCACGATGAGCACTGTAGAACGCTGCATGTCGCCGCTGAGTCGCTGCGCCATCTGAACAGCGGCATAGGCGACAGAGACCGCATTGGCGCCGATTTGCGTGTCGGTGCGCACTTGCTTCGCAGCGCCAAAAGCCGATTGAAAGAGGCGTTGAAAATGTGGCCCCACGGTACCGTTGTCTACGGCATGCGAAAAAGCTTGCTTCACTTGGCCTAGGATTTGCGGCTCGCCAAGAACGAGGCTGTCCAGCCCGCTACACACGCGCATCAAATGCCGCGCCGCGCCCTCGTTGCTATGAGAAAACAAATAGGGCGTGAAAGTATCGGGCGGGGCTGTTAAGGTCTGGTGTAGCCACTGACTGATGTGATCATGGTGAGAGTGGTCGCTGTGGACATAAAGTTCGGTGCGATTGCAGGTAGAGAGAATCACGGCTTCGCGCGCCAGAGAGTCTCGCTGGATGCTACGCAGTGCTGCCGTGACGCCATCGTTGCCGAAAGCTACGCGCTCGCGCACCTCCACCGGGGCGGTTTTATGGTTGATTCCCAGAGCAATGAGTGACATAGGCAATAGTGTACTTCAGTGTCGTAACAGCGTAGGGTTCCCCAATGCAAGCCAACACGGTCACATTCCCATGGTGCGAAGTCTTGGCTCCACAGAAAAATGGCAGCAATTACGGTACTCTCAATAATTGAGTATAGCGACTCGGATGTCTTCTAAACACAGCGAAGGGGGAAAACTATGCATCAACGCGGTGCGCTTTGGGTGCTGGTAGGGGTGTTAAGCGCTGGCTTCGCAATGCCTTCAGCTCGCGCCGCTGATGCGGATACGGATACGATCTTTGATGTGCTCGCCGGAGAGATCGCGGTTCGCCTCGATGACGCCAACCTCGCGCTGGAGCGGTTGCTTGCCGCCGCTGAGCGCACAGATGATCCGAGGCTGTGGCAGCGGGTCGCGCAATTGTCGGCGTTTGAGGGAGACTGGGACGCACTTAAGCGCGCGGCGGGTCGCTGGCTGACAATGAGCCAAGGCACCCAAGATGCCAAAAA
>CAKZUS010000143.1 GCA_937921805.1 uncultured Granulosicoccaceae bacterium | reverse complement strand
TGCCTTGCTTCTCGGCGTGGAATCGCTACATGTAGCGATTCCACGCCGAGAAGCAAGGCATCACAGCTGGACGCACCAGGGCTGCCAGTCATACGCGCCAACTCTTGAAATCTACTTCAGACTATTGATATTTAGGAGCTTTTACCATCAGAGAACGGGGGAGGGGGAAGTTCTCTGGTAGGCACGCCCGGACTCGAACCGGGGACCTCTACGATGTCAACGTAGCGCTCTAACCAGCTGAGCTACGCGCCTAAAGAACGCTACTATAAAGCATCTTGCAATGGCGATGCAAGCTGGCCGCAGGGATTTTTGAGTCTGTCTGTCCGCTGCGCCGTATAATGGTTTGCTTTAGCTCGTAATTCTCATGGACTCTCTACTCGCTCTCTCGCCTCTGGATGGCCGCTATCAGTCGCACACCAACGCTTACCGCGACTACTTTAGTGAATACGCACTGATCAAATACCGCGTGCTCGTTGAAATACGATGGCTGATTACCCTGAGCGAGCACCCTGGCATTACAGAGCTTTCTGCCCTATCCACCTCGGCCAAAGATTTCCTCCTTGACTCTGCAGCGCAGTTCTCGAGCGCTGACGCGGCGCGCGTCAAGGAGATTGAGCGCACGACGAATCATGATGTCAAAGCGGTCGAGTACTGGCTGCAAGAGCGCTGCGCTCAGCACGAGGCCCTGCAAGACGCAGTAGGCTTTTTGCACTTTGCTTGCACGTCTGAAGACATTAATAATCTCAGCTACGCGCTGATGCTGCACCACGCCCGCGAGCAGGTGTTGCTGCCGCAGCTCGACGCGCTGATTGATGACCTGCGCCAGCTCGCCCAGGCTAACGTGGCACTACCGATGCTCAGCCGCACCCACGGACAAACTGCCTCCCCCACTACGGTGGGCAAGGAACTCGCCAATGTCGTAGTACGCCTACAGCGCCAGCGCGAGCACGTCGCTGCAGTGCAGATAGTGGGCAAAATCAATGGCGCAGTCGGCAATTACAATGCCCACAGCGTGGCCTATCCTGATGTTGATTGGCCAGAGCTTGCCGCAGGGTTTGTGACCCAGCTAGGCATTGAGTTTGCGCCCATGACCACGCAGATTGAGCCTCACGACTATATTGCAGAGCAGTTTCACGCTTTGGCGCGATTTAATACGGTGTTGATTGATCTTGCGCGCGACGTTTGGGGCTATATCTCGCAGGGCTATTTCAGCCAGCGCGTTATTGCGGGTGAGGTCGGCTCCTCGACGATGCCGCATAAAGTAAACCCTATCGACTTTGAAAACGCAGAGGGTAATCTCGGCATTGCCAACGCAGTGCTGGGGCACTTGGCGCAGAAGCTTCCGATATCTCGCTGGCAGCGCGACCTCACCGACTCCACCGTGCTGCGCAACCTCGGCGTAGGCATTGGGCATAGTGCGATTGCCTATGCTTCTTTGCACAAAGGTTTCTCCAAGCTGCGCCCTAACCCAGCGCGCCTAGCGTGTGACTTAGACAATAGTTGGGAGGTCTTAGGAGAGGCGATTCAAACGGTGATGCGGCGCTATGGCGTGCCGGATGCCTATGAACAGCTCAAAGCGTTCACGCGCGGACAGGACATTGACGCCGCCGCATTGGAGCAGTTCGTGGCCGGGCTAGACCTTCCACAAGACGCCAAGACCCAGTTAGCAGCGCTCACTCCTGCGCACTACATCGGACTCGCGACCTCTCTCGCGAACAAGGCACTACAGACATGATTCCAGAGCACATCTCTTGGCCGCCGGGCATCACGACAGAGATTTTCCTGCGCGACTACTGGCAGCAAAAACCCTTGCTCATTCGCGCTGCCTTCCCTGATTGGCACAGCCCCATGGACCACAACGACCTCGCTGGCATTGCCTTAGAGGCCGACGGTTGCGCGCGTCTGGTTTTCGAGCCTAACGATGACAACCCCGATTGGCAGCTCGAACGCGGGCCGCTAGAAGAGCACATGTTGACGTCTCTGCCGCGCCAAGGCTGGTCCTTGATGGTGGCGGAGATAGAAAAGCTGCTGCCCGACTTTGCCCCCTATTTTGCTCCTTTTCAATTTTTACCGAATTGGCGCCTCGATGACCTTATGATCAGCGCCGCGCCCAACGGTGCCAGTGTAGGGGCGCATATCGACGCCTACGATGTGTTTTTGTTACAAGGCGCGGGCGAGCGCGAATGGCACATTAATACGCAACCAGACACGGTGTGTCTAGATGGCCAGCCGCTGGCGATTCTGCGAGAGTTTGTCGCCGAGCAATCTTGGGTCTTACAGGCCGGGGATATGCTGTATCTGCCCCCCGGCGTTGCCCACCACGGTATCGCCCGTGGCGATGCGTCGATGACGTGGTCGTTTGGCGCGCGCGCGCCCAATGCCCGAGAGCTGGTGCAAGCATATCTCGATGACCACCAAGAGCACAGCGAGGTCAATCCCCGCTATAGCGACCCTGGCCTAACGCAGCAAGCTGACCCGGGCGAGCTACCCAGCGACGCCATCGACAAGCTGATCGCCTTAATGCGCAGCGCGCTGAACGACGAGACCCGCCTGCGCGCGTGGCTAGGCTGTTTTCTGACCGAGCCTGCGCCCGATAGTGAGCCACCGGCCGCAGATTTGCCCGATTCGCTTCAGCTTCTGCACCGTCGCACCGATGTAAAAATGTTGTTCATTGAGAACCAGGGCAGCAAGGACTGCACACTCTATGCTGGGGGATTGGGTTTCGCCTGTCGCCGCAGCACCGCGCGCTGGCTGAGCCAGACGCTCGTTCTCGATGGCGAAGCACTCGCGCAGGCGTTGCGTGATCCCCAAGATAGGCATGTAATTTCCCAGCTATTCGCCAATGGCTGGCTAGAGACCGTGGATGACTGAGATAACCCTTCGCAGCGCAAGCTGGGAGACTGATGAAGCCAGCCTGCGCGCGATTCGCACGCAAGTATTTGTAGTAGAGCAAAACGTCGCTCCCGAACTCGAATGGGAAGGCGATGACCATCTATTCGAGCACATCATCGCGTACGACAACGGCCACGCCGTCGGTACGGGTAGAGTCGATGCCAGCGGGCGCATCGGGCGTATGGCCGTGCTGCGCGAAGCACGGGGCCGTGGAATAGGCGAGGCACTGTTACAAGCCTTGTTGGAGCGTGCTCGGGAGCGCGGACTCAGCAGCGCGCATTTGCACGCACAGTGTCATGCACAAGCGTTTTATGCCCGCAGCGGCTTTGTTCCCTATGGCGAGATTTTCGACGAAGCGGGCATTGACCATATCGCCATGCGCTGCACGCTATGAACTGGAATCCCAATATACGCCTAGAGCGACTGCTCCCAGCCCGGCATTGGTGGCCTAAGGTCAACCGCAACAGCGCGCGCGCCGATCTACTAGCGGGATTGACCAACGCCATTATCGTCTTGCCCCAAGGGGTAGCTTTTGCGCTGATCGCAGGGCTGCCGCCCGAGTATGGGCTATATACCGCCATGGTCACGCCAGTGATCGCCGCACTGTTTGGCTCCTCTTGGCATCTAATTTCTGGGCCAACAACCGCCATTTCTATTGTGGTTTTTGCATCCATTTCTGGCTTTGCCGAACCCGGTAGTCCCGACTTTATACGACTCGCACTCGCGCTAACGGTCATGGCCGGGGCTTTTCAGCTCTTAATGGGCCTGGCCAAACTGGGGCGACTGGTCAATTTTGTCTCCCACACTGTCATTGTCGGCTTTACTACGGGTGCAGCGTTACTGATCGCAGCGAGCCAGTTACGCCACGTGCTGGGTGTGGATTTTGAACGCGGTAGCAATCTGCCAGAGACTCTCTGGCACGTCGCCGACAAAATACACCTCACTCAGTGGCCCGTGCTGCTGGTCGCCACGATTACGCTACTCACGGCAATCGGCGCGCGCGCGATACACCGACGCGCTCCCCACTTAATGCTGGGTATGCTCGTGGGCAGTATCGCCGCTGCAGTACTGGCGCAATGGGGCTACCCCATCGCGACGGTGGCAGCGCTACCGGGGCACCTGCCCCCACCGGCTATCCCAGACTTATCCCTCAATACGCTGCGGGACCTCGCTCCCAGTGCGCTGGCTATTGGCCTGCTGGGCCTGATTGAAGCCGTCTCCATCTCGCGGGCCATCTCGACACGCTCTCGCCAGCGCATCGATAGCAACCAAGAGTTCATCGGGCAAGGGCTGTCTAACTTCGTGGGAGGGTTTTTCTCTGCCTACGCCGGATCCGGGTCGTTTACCCGCTCCGGGGTAAATTATGACGCAGGCGCACAGACACCATTGTCAGCAATCTTTGCTGCCTCGTG
>CAKZUS010000142.1 GCA_937921805.1 uncultured Granulosicoccaceae bacterium | reverse complement strand
TACGCGATTAGCAAGCTCGTCAGCGACTTTATTAAATCGGTGCATATCGTGGAAGATCCCGGCTTTGCTCACCCCTTATTGCGCTTTAATGCCGCGCCTTCGGCAGAGGCTGCGTACTGGCTCTCAGCGCTCAAAGCGCTGGTCTTTGACGAGGTCATCACCTGTCCAGAAGTGCTCGCCCTGCGCCACCGTGGGCAACAGAGCTTGATCGCCTTGTTCGACAATCTTGCCGCCAACCCCTCAACACTTTTGCCGCGCTCCGTCTGGGCGCAATGGGAACACAGTGAAACCCCGCTGCGTGTACTCAGTGATTATTTAGCCGGCTTGACCGATCTCAGTGCGACGCGCCTACACCGGCGCTTGATTGGTCCTGGTAGCTCTATCTTTACGCCAATCTAGACACTGCCTAGGCATTCAGCTCATGCAAACTGCCCAGACTCTGGCGGGTGCCAGAGTCGTGGTCGGCCCATGTGTCTATCGGCGCAGCCCCTGCACGGGCCAGCCACACGCTCTGCCACCCACAACGCTCCGCACCAAGAATATCAAAGGCATTACACGACACCAGTCTGGTCTGTGCAGGCAGGCTCTGCGCGCTGTGACAAAAATGCGCGTATGTCTGCGGGGCGGGCTTAAAGTGGCGCGTAGGATGTACGCTGACCACCGCATCCAGCGCCGGCAATAAGCCCGAATACTCCAGCAATTGCTGCAAGTCTTCAGGGCTGCCATTAGAGAATGCCAGCACCCGTGCGCCTTGCTCGCGCAGACGAACTAGGCACGGCAATGCATCGTCAAAGGCAGGCAGACGCAAATACGCCTCTAAAAGACCACGCCGCGCCGCTGCGCCCAGAGGCTGCTGCAAAGCCCTCAGCGTCCAGTCTAAGGCCTCTTCTGTGCACTGACTAAAAGGCGCGTACTGCTGCATAAGCGTGCGCCGAAAGCTGTACTCCAACTGCTTCTGTCGCCACATCGCGCTCGCACGCTGAGCCAACTCCTGGCCCAGCAGCCGCTCTAGCTCCACCAGTACGCCCTGGACGTCTATCAGCGTACCGTAGACATCAAAGGCAAAGCAGAGCCTACTCTCTCCCGAATCAGCTCGTTCAGTGCGCTCTTCTGGCTCGGGCATGTGCATGTCAGTTGGCAACGATGTTCACTAGCTTACCGGGCACAACAATCTCTTTGCGCACGGTTTTGCCTTCGAGGTGCTGTTGCACATTGACATCCGCTTTAGCTAGGGCCAGCAACTGTGCTTGGTCGGCATCGGCTGGCACCGTGATACGTGTGCGGACCTTGCCATTGACCTGCACCACTATGGTGATTTCATCTTGTACCAAGGCGCTCTCGTCTACCTGCGGCCAAGCCCGATCCATCGCGGCAACATCGTCGCCCTCACACAAGCGCTCCAGCAACACATGCGAGAGATGCGGGGTAAAGGGCGACAGCATTGTCACGACCGCCACCAGGCCTTCGCCTACTACCGCACGCCCCGCACCACTTTGGTCTGCACGCGTCAGCTCGTTGACAAGCTCCATCATCGCGGCAATGGCGGTATTGAACGTATAGCGGCGCTCTACGTCATCGCTCACTTTGGCGATGGTGTGATGGATTTTGTATCGCAATGCCTTGTGCGCAGTACTGAGTGCACTGCGATCTAGCTTCGGAACCCCTCCAGCATCGAGATACTCATTGGCACAGCGCCACAGGCGCTTTAGAAAGCGATGCATGCCCTCGACGCCGGACTCGCGCCACTCCAAGGATTGGTCTGGAGGCGCGCCAAACATCGAAAACAAGCGAACCGTGTCCACGCCGTAGCGATCGATGATGGTGCCAGGGTCAGCGCCATTGTTCTTGGACTTCGACATTTTGATAGCTGGCCCCACATCGACAGCTTCACCATCGGCTTTCAGCGTCGCTCCGACTACCGCGCCTTTTGCGTCGAACTGCAACGCCACCTCGTGGGGGTAGAAGTATTGGGTCTTGCCGTCAACTTGGCGCGAAAAGGTCTCACCCAGCACCATGCCTTGGGTCAGCAAACGCTCGCACGGCTCATCGCTGTTGACCAAGCCCAAGTCACGCATGAGCTTGTGGAAAAAGCGGAAATACAATAAGTGCATCACCGCGTGTTCAATGCCCCCGATGTACTGATTGACGGGTAACCAATAGTTCGCGCGCTCATCCAGCATCTCCGACGCGCCGGGGCTACAGTAGCGTGCGTAATACCAGCTCGACTCGAAAAAGGTATCGAAGGTGTCTACTTCACGCCGCCCAGGCCGCCCATTGACCGTCGTCTGCGCAAACGCCTCACTGCTGCGCAGCGTATTGCCACCGGTGTACTCGATGTCTTCTGGCAGCACCACGGGCAGCGCTTCGGCAGGGTGCGCCGCGCCGTCCTCGTCGTAGACCACAGGAATAGGGCAGCCCCAATACCGCTGCCGTGATACCAGCCAGTCGCGCAGACGAAAGTTGACCTTGCGCTCCCCATTGGCGTGGGAACACAGATAATCTGCCACAGCATTGCAAGCGCTCTTGTGGTCTAGCCCGTCGAACTGCCCAGAGTTGATCGCCACCGTTGCCGACTTATCCGGATAGGCCCGCTCGGCGATAGACACAGGGTCTTTGGCCGAATCAACCACCTGCACAATCTCGATGCCGTACTTCGTCGCAAAATCCCAGTCACGCTGGTCGTGCGCTGGCACGCCCATCACCGCGCCGCCGCCGTAGCCCATCAATACATAATTGGCGACCCAAACGGGCACGGGTTGCCCCGAAACAGGATGGCGAACATGAACGCCCAAAGCCATGCCCCGTTTTTCTTGCTTTTCAATCACCGCCTCTGAGGTCCCGCTCTGCTGGCACTCGGCAATAAAAGCGCTCACATCGGCGCGGCTCTCAGCGATGGCTTGCGCTACCGGATGCTCCGGAGCCACCGCCATAAACGTCACCCCCATAATGGTGTCGGGGCGGGTGGTGTAAGCGCGCAGAACATCGCCACTGAAGTCCTCGGGCATCCAGTCAAACTCGACCCCTTCAGAGCGGCCAATCCAGTTGCGCTGCATGGTTTTGACCGATTCGGGCCAGTGCGGCAAATCGTCCAAACCATCGAGCAGCTCTTGCGCATAATCAGTAATGCGCAGATACCACTGCGCGATGTCGCGGCGCTCGACGGGGTTGCCACAGCGCCAGCAACAGCCCTCTTCCACTTGTTCGTTGGCAAGCACGGTCTGGTCTGTTTCGCACCAATTGACCGCGCCCTTTTTGCGGTACGCAATACCGCGTTTGAGCAGCTCGGTGAAAAACCACTGCTCATGCTGATAGTACTCGGGTGCACAGGTAGCAAACTCACGCGTCCAGTCGTACGCAATACCCAGGCTTTGCAGCTGTGTGCGCATTTTTTCGATGTTGGAATACGTCCATTTCGCCGGGTGTGATTGGTTGGCGATAGCGGCGTTTTCAGCAGGCATTCCGAAAGCATCCCAGCCCATGGGCTGCAATACATTGAAGCCCTGCATGCGACGAAACCGGCTAATCACATCGCCAATGGTGTAGTTACGCACGTGGCCGATGTGCAGGCTTCCACTGGGATAGGGCAGCATCGACAGGCAGTA
>CAKZUS010000141.1 GCA_937921805.1 uncultured Granulosicoccaceae bacterium | reverse complement strand
CTTGAGCGCCAAAACGAAGGCCGTGGAATTCCTCGCGAAATCCCCCCGGACGATGCAGCACCGACTGCCAGTAACGCGCTAAAAACAGCGCAAGCACTGACAGCAAAAGGCCCCACACCGCCATTGCCCCCGTCATCCACGGAGCAGACAGCGTCGCCAATTGCGCCCAGTCACTGGCCTCGCTTTGGGGCATCGCTTTGAACATGTCGTTCAGCATCAGCTCCCAAAACTGGGTCAGATCGGCGACCAGCAAATGCGCCGCGAGTACGCCCAGGCTCGTTAAAGCAGCCCCCGCCACAATCGCTGCTGCCAGGTTGACGCTGCTACGCAGCACGGCGGCCAGGATCAAGGCCGGCGCCCAGCTACTGAGCGCGATGAGCAGAAACGCCAAGGGCTGAGACACTAAGGCCCAGCCAAACGCCGCCAAGCTCAGCACCGCAATACCCAGCAACTGCAAGGCGCGTTGAGAGCCAAAACGTAGCCACACCAACGACACCACTGCGCAGCTCAGCATCAGCAGCGGCACAGACAGCAACAAAGCCGGAGACATCCCGACCATCACCGCGAGCAACAATGCAGCGGTGGCGGCCAGTGCGCCTTGCGAGGCGCTGCCCTCAGCGAATTTGGCGAGCCAGATCACGCGAGCGTTTCGGGTTTAGAAGTGTGCGTCAGAGTACGGCAACAGAGACAGGTAGCGCGCGCGCTTGACCGCCGTGGACAGTTGACGCTGGTAGCGCGACTTAGTCCCGGTGATGCGACTGGGCACGATTTTGCCGGTCTCTGTGATGTACTGCTTGAGCATTTCCAAATCTTTGTAGTCGATATCGGTGATGCCTTCAGCAGTGAAGCGGCAGTATTTGCGACGACGGAAAAAACGAGACATGAGCGACTCTCCTATTCTGAATCAGCGTTGGTGGCTTGGGCATCATCTGCCGCATCGTCGGCGCCCACGGCGTCGTCTTCAGCGGCGTCTTCCGCAGACTCACGGCGTGGCTCGGGCTTGGCGTCCTCGTCTTTCTTGGCCAAAGGTGAGGCCTCAGTGATCGGGCCATCGCGGCTGATCACGAGGTGACGCAGCACGGCATCGTTAAAACGAAAGACATTGGTCAGCTCGTCTAGTGCTTCGGTGGTGCACTCGATATTCATCAAGTAGTAGTGTGCCTTGACCAGCTTCAAGATCGGATAGGCCAGCATGCGCCGCCCCCAATCTTCGGAGCGGTGCACGGCGCCGCCACTGGTTTCAATCATATTGCGATAGCGCTCGACCATCGCGGGGACTTGTTCACTCTGGTCAGGGTGCACCAGAAACACAATTTCATAATGTCGCATTAAAGCTCCTTATGGGTTTTGCCCTGTGTAGGACAAGGAGGGAAACAGAGTATTATCAACTACAAACCGACGCGGAACAAGTACCGCCTGGCAATATTGATCACGAAATGGATCGCTGGCTGCTTTATTGACTGTTCTACTGGCTGCGCTGGCGACGGACCTCGAAGCACATCACTGCTGCGGCAACGCTGACGTTAAGGCTCTCCACTTGCGCTTGCATGGGGATACGCAGCAGTTGGTCGCAGAGCTTTTTGGTGCGCGCGCGCATCCCACGCCCTTCGCTACCCATCGTCAAGACAATAGGGCCAGAGAGATCTGTGTCGTAGAGAGACTGCGTCGCGTCGCCGTCGGCCCCGTACACCCACACTCCCGCATCGCGACACCGGCTCAGTGCACGCGCCAGATTGGGCAGACGCCAGTAGGGTTGTTGCAGTGCCGTGCCGGCAGACACGCGCACCGTCGTCGCCGTCAGCGGGGCGCTGTGATCAGCGGGTGCGACAATCGCATCGACGCCAGCGGCCAGTGCCACGCGGCAACACGCGCCGAGGTTATGCGAGTCCGTCACGCCATCGAGCGCCAGAATAAAAGCCTGGGGCGTGGTCTCCAGCAACGCTCCTAAAGCGCTCTCTGCTCCGCTCTCGGGCAAGGGCCGCATACAGGTCACAAGGTGCTGATGGCGCTGGCCCTCTACCATGCGCTCCAGGGCACTCTCTTTGTGCCATTGCACGCTAATCCCGAGCGCCTGCGCTTGCGCTAGCAGTGCCTGCACGCGCGGGTTCTCCGTCGCGGCGGTATGCATCGACACCACACGCTCTGCGTGCAGCCGCAGCGCCGCGTCGGCGGCGTGTATTCCAGCGAGGTTCCAGTTCACCACTTAGCGCTTTCCACTGCGTTTTCCATCGCGTTTTCCATCGCGTTTTTCACTGCGCTTTTCGGCCTGTTTTTTTTCGTCTAGCAATTGCAGATCAATCTTGCGCTCTTCGACGTTGACCTGAGCGACTACAACGCGCACCGCATCGCCCAAGCCAAAGCGGCGCCCACTGCGACGCCCCGTCAGGGTCGCACTAGCGGAGTCGTGCACGTAATAGTCATTGGGCAAATTAGAGATGTGCACCAAGCCCTCGACAAACAGCCCATCGAGCATGATAAACATCCCAAAATGCGTCACCGCATTCACCCGCCCAGAGAGTTCTTCTCCGACACGGCTCACCATGTACTGGCACTTGAGCGTATCCACCACATCGCGCACGGCTTCATCAGCGCGGCGCTCAAAAGTCGAGCACTGTTCGCCAATCGCTTGTACCTGAGCGGCCGAATACAAAAAGTCGGACTTGGGCTGCTGCGCCACAATCGACTTGAGCGTGCGGTGGATAACCAGATCAGGGTAGCGTCGAATCGGCGAGGTAAAGTGCGCGTAATGCTCCAAAGCCAGACCAAAGTGCCCTTTCTCAGATTCGGCATAGACGGCTTGATTCATGGCACGCAGCATCGCCAGTTGGAGAATCGGCGCGTCGGCTCGGCCCTGTATTTGCGCCGCCGTCGCGCGAAAGTCTTGCACGCCCGGGCGCTCGCCGCCTCCGAGATGCACCCCGCGCAGAGCCAAAAATGCCCGCAAGTCTTCTACCCGATCGGGGTTAACGCCCTCGTGCACGCGCAGCAGTGCGGGGAGTTTGTGTTTGAGAATCTTATTCGCTGCCGCCACATTGGCAGCGATCATGCACTCCTCTATCAGGCAGTGCGCATCGTTGCGAAGCGTTGTTTCGATGCGCTCCACCTGCCCCTCATCATCGAGCACAATGCGCGGCTCAGGGAAGTCAAACTCCACCGCGCCGCGCTTGTCACGCGCCGCACGCAGCACCCCGTATAGGGCATGCAAGGCGTTGAGATGAGGCATTAAGTGCCCCATCGTCGTTTGCGCCGCGCCGCCTTTTTTGCCTTCCAGCGCAGCGGCGACTTGCGTATACGTCAGCCGCGCATGGGAGCAAATCAGCGCATTGTGAAAACGCACGCTTTTGGTGATGCCACTCTTGTCGATCAGCATTTCGCACACCATCGCCAGGCGATCGACATCCGGCTTGAGCGAACACAGACCGTTGGACAGCGACTCTGGCAGCATCGGCAATACGCGCCCAGGGAAATACACCGAGGTCGCACGCGCATACGCGTCATGATCCAGCGCCGAATCTGGCTCAACATAGTGCGCAACATCCGCGATCGCGACCCACAGCTTGAAACCCGAGCGCGTCGGGTGACAATACACCGCGTCGTCAAAATCTTTGGCGTCTTCGCCATCGATGGTCACAAAGGGTTTATCGCGCAGGTCCAAGCGCTGGCGCTTGTCCGACTCCGTAACGCTCTCGCCCAATTGTTTTGCCTGTGCAACGGCATCCTCGCTCCACTCGTGCGGGAGCTTGTGGCTATGAATCGCCACGTTAATCGCCATTCCTGGGGCCAGCGAGGCGCCCAACACCTCAACCACGCGCCCAATAGGCGGCGTGCGGCGCCCTGGCTGCTCGATCAGCTCAACGCGGACCATTTCACCAGGTTGCGCCTCGCCCGCCTCACCGGGCGGTATAAGCACATCGAGGTGAATGCGCTGCTCGCTGGGCAGCACCGAAGTAATGCCCCGATCGTTCACGAATTGGCCGACGATCTCGCTGTGGGCGCGCTCTAATACTTCGGTGATGCGGCCCTCATGACGACCGCGATGATCCTCGCCAGTGGAGGCCACCAAGGCCCGATCGCCGTGCAAAACACGGCGCATTTGCTTCGGGCCAAGGAAAATATCATCGCCACCCGTGTCACGGCGGAAAAAACCAAAGCCGTCGGGATGAGCAATAACGGTCCCGACGTGCATTTCCAGCTCGTGCACCATCAGATAGCGCTCATCGCGATTGAGCAACAACTGCCCATCGCGCACCATCGCCGTCAGACGGCGGTGCAGCGCGGTTTCATCGCGCTCCCCCTTCATCTTGAGGCGCTTGGCAATGTCGCTCTGGCGCAGGGGTTTATTGGCTTTTTGGAAAAGGGCGAGAATCTCTTCGCGGCTCGCGATAGGATGAGAGTAAGACTTGACAGATTTATGCATGAGCAACATAATACGCCACTTCTCGCCAGATACGCATTATGTGTTCTCGCGATAGCCCCTTATGCCGAGGTGGCGGAATTGGTAGACGCGCTAGTTTCAGGTACTAGTGGCCGTAAGGTCGTGGAGGTTCAAGTCCTCTTCTCGGCACCATAAATCATCAAATAATCAGCAACTTATGATTGATTTGGTCCATAAATGGTCCATTTCACGTGAAACCAGTTGCGCCGCACCATGCAGCAAGTAC
>CAKZUS010000140.1 GCA_937921805.1 uncultured Granulosicoccaceae bacterium | reverse complement strand
AGGCCGAGCTGAGTGCGCTGATTAATAACGCGTCGATTCCGGCGTATCGTAGCCCTGAAGCGCTGCGTGCAGACTTGGCAAATCTACTGCTGCGCAGCCCGCCCATTGACGCGCTACGCCAAGCTTGGTCTGAAGAGGTCGGGCCGGTGGTCGCCGAGCTGCAAGGGCTGCTACTCGATTATGGCGACGCGCTGTCGCTGGGTATTCGCGAGCGCCTCGCTGAGGCCAGCGAAGAGGTCAACCAAGCGTTGGATGAAGCTGTCGCGGATCTCAAGGAGAATATCCCTGTGACGGCGGCGAGCATGGACGGTCGCGCCGAGATTATGGGCTCGCAGCTGGAGCGTTTGCACCTTGCGGCCTCGTGGACCATGCGCGCAGACAATGCCGACGCCGACTCGCAAGAGGCCGGGCGCTCGTTCAATGCCTCGCTTGATGCCACGCGCTGGAGTGCATCGGGCAAGGCGAGCTGCGGAGGCCCTGACGGAGCCAGCAACTTGGACGTGCTGATCTCCACCCGCAACCTGCCTATGCGCATCGGCGATGACGAGCTGAATCTCGCCCGCCTCTCGTTGGGCTTCACCTTGTCGGGCCAGGGGGGCGTTCCTGTGCCTATCGGTATTAATGGGGCGATGGTGACCGAAGGCGTACTGAATTTCACCGAGGCCAAGATCTTCGATCCCGCCCTGATGGTGGGCATTGGGAAGGTCGAGAACTATTTGGGCGCCAGAGCCGCAGCGATGTTTAGCGATGTCAATCTAGAGGCGGCTGTCTTGATCGGAAAGGCCTGTTTTAGCACCGATCCTGACGGCAATCTGTTGCTGGAACTCGACCCGCAAGCCGGGGAGTTCATCACCATTCCAGAGACCGGCTTTAGTGGGGCCTATGTGCGCGGCGCCGCCTCGTTCCCGATTTATAGCAATGGTTGCCCTTTGACGGTTGGCGTGGGGGCCGATGTGGGAGCGTGGCTGTTGGTGGGCCAACGCGGCGCACCGACGGTGCTGGGCGGGATCATCGGCGGCGGCGCCTTTGGCAAAGTTGGCTGCGTGGGGGCGCTGCGCGGGCAGATCACCCTGGCCGGTCAGGCAGACACGAGCGGTGCGTTTTCCTTCGATGGGGAGGGATTTGGTGTCGCGGGTCTGGGCGACTGTGAGCCGGCGAGCTGGACCAGCGTGACACGCAGTCGCCAAGATAGCTGGTGCGGCACGGCAGACGCCAGCTTCGGCGTGCGTTTCAAAGAGCAGTGGGATATGCGCGGCCCCTCCCTATCGGCGATTCACTAAAGAGCACCTATGGCACGCTTATTCTCCCCCCCGCTTCTTACTCTGTTTCTTTCTTTGCTGCTGTGTGCATTGGCGCCACCGGTTTTGGCCCAGCCCTTGTTTTATCTTCTGGGGAGCAATACTGGCGGCTCCGTCGCATTGCGTTGGGGCGTGGTGGAAGGGGCTTGGCCTGCAGACCTGGTGGCAATCCGGCTGCGCGAGTCTGAGCGGGTTCTATTAGAGACGGAGCTAGCAGCGGCTCTGCCGCAAGAGCGCCTGCAACACATCTGGCGAGGCGCCCGTGAGGCGCAGCGTGTGCACTTGCAACATATCGTCGCAGAGGTCTCGGGCAATGAGGCGCTTGGCGCGCCGCTCAGCAGCGTAGTGCAGCTCTTGCAAGATCCATTTATGCGTCATCAGCTAGCCAAGAAGCACTGGCTGGCAGCGCAACTGGCGGGCCTAGGCTGGGCGGATGACGCCCCTCCCAGTTCTGGAGGGCTATATCTGCTAGAGGGCAAAAACCAACAGGGACAATGGCGGCGCTTGGCTCAGGTCGAAGTCTCTGCCAACACAAGTGACAGGCTCCCTGCGGCACAAGCGCTGACGGTATTTCAGCAAGCAGAGTGCACTGCCCCGGAATACGCGCTGGATCACGGCGTGCTCAATCTCAGTTGGTATTTTGAGCGCCCAAGCAGCCTTGCCGAATCACTCTATCAGCAGTTGGGTGTAGCGGGGCTGGCCTTGTATCGCAGTGCTGCGCCCATTGAGGGAGACCTACCTATCCGCGATTTGGCCAGCGAATCGCCGCGCCCCAGCGCTGCCGCTATTCCAGAGTTTGATGATTTGGTGGCTGTGAGCGATGTATTGATCGATTTTGACAGTGCCCACTATGGCCATGGTTGGCACTGGTCTTTGAGCGAAGGCATCGAAGCAGGACAGCGCTACGCCGTCTATTTAGTTGCGCAAGACTACAGTGGCAGATTGGGCCAGACTGCAGCAGCCATCTTGACCGTGCCCGATACCCGCCCCCCACCTACCCCCTGGGGCATTGAGACAGGCTTGGTCTCCCCGAGCAGCACGGCGCAAGGCTTGAGCTGGTCGGCGATCCATCTCACCTCGGCGCAACAGCATTGGGGCAATCGCCAGTGGTGTGCAGGCGGTACGTATGTGCCCAGCGGACAAGAGTGCCGCAGTGCCGCCCGCGTCGCGCCTAATCTAGACGTAGAG
Organism: uncultured Granulosicoccaceae bacterium; assembly: GCA_937921805.1. Classification (GTDB taxonomy): domain Bacteria; phylum Pseudomonadota; class Gammaproteobacteria; order JABXHR01; family JABXHR01; genus CAKZUS01. The sequence continues at coordinate 34 of CAKZUS010000140.1, read as the reverse complement.
TCTTTTGTGTTGTATCGCTTTGATACGTTTGCCG
>CAKZUS010000139.1 GCA_937921805.1 uncultured Granulosicoccaceae bacterium | reverse complement strand
TCGAGAGTCTGCTCGATACCCCAGACCCGGATCTCTTTGGCTGGATTACTGGGCGCGAAGCCGCGCCGGAGGCCCTTCAAGATGTCGTCGATGTCGTGCGAGGGGCTACCCTTCGACGCGCCTCTGCGCGTTACGCTACGTCCGTCTAAGCAACTGCGCGCGGTCTTTACGGCTGCGCACGGTGTCGCGATGTGCGCTTGCGTATTGTTGGTGCATCAGCGCTGGATTGTGGCGCTGATGCTCGCTGTATTGCTCGTCAGTCTCTCGTGGTGGATGCGCTACACCCGCCGTGATGCCACGATTCAAGTGGACACGGATGGCAGCTGGCAGTTGTGGAGTGGTGATCAGCACTGGAGCGGGCTGCAGCCCACGGCGGTCTCGACTGGGCCGCGATGGGTATCGCTGGTATTGGCGCCTATCGGTCGCTTAATTATCCTGCCAGATGCCGTCGGAGACGCCGCGCATCGCCAGTTGCGGGCCAGGCTCAACGCCCGTTGATCGTCGGGGTAGGCGTTGATATCGTAGATATCCAGCGTATCGAGGCGACGCTACAGCGCAGTGGCGAGCGCTTTGTGCAGCGTATTCTCGCGCCAGATGAGCAGCAAGAATATACCCAGCACCCCCATCCTGGACGTTTTCTAGCCAAACGCTGGGCGCTCAAAGAAGCCGCCTCGAAAGCGCTGGGTACAGGCATTGCTGTGGGCGTGGGGTTTCACGATTTTCGCTTGCACCACAGTGAACTAGGTCAGCCGCTGTTGGCAGTTCAAGGTGCGGCTAGAGAACGAGCGTTGTACTTGTGCACACCAGAGTGCTTTGACTTTCAGGTGAGTTTGTCGGACGAGCAACAGTGGGTGATTGCTTATGTCGTGCTCAGTAAAGTTTCTTCAAAGTTTCTTTAGTGTAAATAAGTGATACGAAATTGTTACTCTAATGTGTGCTGTGTATAATTTGTAGCCGAATCCCCTGCATTGATTCCCCAAAAATCTGTTTTTGGACTAGTCGGAGCAGAGTATTTCTTTTTTATAGGAAAGGAATCCGATAGCATCAGATTGTTGTGGCGCATCGGGGAGCACAGTGCTGGTTGATACAAGCTATCCAAAGCTTGAGTGTGGGCAAGAGACACAAGCTAAATACATTTGGAATCTTGTTGCGGGACAGCGCTATCGAGTGGCGTCCTTGGTTGTGAGTGCTTTTGGCGATATTGTGCTGCCTCGAGGCGGGCAATGCAGCATCAGCTACTTGCAGCAGTTATTACTTCCACTGAATATCACCTCGGGCGCTTTGCGTAGTGCGTTATCACGTTTGGTTGTCGCCGGAGTGCTTGCACAGCAGCGCCAAGGCCTTGATGTGGTCTATAGCCTCTCGCAGGCCTACCAAACTATCTTCGCGAGTGCTTCGGCGCGCATCTATGCGAGAGAGCTGGGCGCCGCACCCGACACCTGGTCTTTATGTGTTGTGGATGAGCGCATTCAAGAGCGCCGCGATCTTCAACGCAAGCAATTGCAATACCTCGGCTATGGGGCCTTGGGTGCCACGCTAATGCTGCGCAGCGAGCACCCCTTGCTGTTGTCTGATACCGATGCGATAGGTACGTGTTGTGTTTTTCGTGGCGCGCGCCACCAAGCATCCGACGACGCCACGCAGCGGCAGAGCTGGTCTCTTGAGCCTATTGATGCAGGGTACCGAGAGTTTCGTCGCCGCTTCGCCCCGCTACTCGACATCGAAGAATGGGCGCCAGCGCATGCGCTGTCATTGCGGCTGCTCGCAGTGCATGAATATCGGCGCATGGCGATTAAAGATCCTTTGCTGCCGGCGCACTGGTATCCATCGAGCTGGAGCGAGGCCTCGGCCCGAGAGACTTTTACACACCTGTATGCGCAATTGCTGGAGTCGAGCGAGCAGCGTATCGACAGTCTGTACCGCCGCGAAGGCCTCGTGCCACCGAGTGTAGACCGCCAAACCCTGATGTCACGCTTCGCCTAAAACGTCTTCATCTCGAATCTGCGACACTATGGCGATGATTTTTGCATATGCCCAATCTTGCACCCATTCTTGATGAGACGAACACAATGAGCAATGACAGTGCGCCATGGCGCGAATCCATGCCCGAAGAGCAGTTTTCCTGGATGCGGCGCATCCTGGCGGCCCCCTCACCCGTAGGCTTAGAGGCGGCCATGAGTTATGGCGTGCTCAAGCCCTTTTTTGAGTCTTTGGGCGCAGAGGGCTGGAAGGTCCATCAGTTTAAAGGCAACGCCAGCGTCGTTCTGGACACCGATCCGGGCAATGACGATAAAACCAGTGTCATGCTGGTTGGGCATGCGGATAAAATCCGTATGCAAGTGCGCCACATTTCTGATGATGGCAAAATTTGGATTAATAGTGACTCGTTTTTGCCGAGCGTGTTAATCGGTCACGAAGTGAAGTTGTTTTGCCAAGACCCGGCCAAGCCCGGCAGCTACCGCATTATTGAAGGCGGCACCGTCGAGGCATTGGGCGCGATTCACTTTGCCGATGCACGAACGCGCACCGGCGACAAAGGCATTAGCGCCAAAATGCTGTATGTCGAGCTGCAAATGCATGGCGAGAAGCGCCGCGAGCGTCTCGAAGCCCTCGGTATCAAGCCCGGTGATCCCATTTTGCTAGACCGCCCGATTCGTCATGGCTATAGCGAAGACACGTTTTATGGCGCCTACTTAGACAACGGCCTGGGCTGTTTTACTGTCGCAGAGATTGCGCGCCTCATTGCTGCCAAGCCACTTGATAATATTCGTGTGCAGTTTGCTATTGCCAGCCACGAAGAGATTGGGCGCTTTGGCTCTACGGCAATCGCTGGAGAGCTGCGCCCTGATGTGCTGATCGCTGTCGATGTGAACCATGACTACGTAGCGGCCCCCGGTATTGGGGATCGGCGCATGAACAAACTGGCGATGGGCAAGGGCTGCACCGTAACCTCTGGGGCCATTACCAGCGACTATCTCAACAGCCTCATTGAGCAAGCTTGCCTGGACCAAGGCATTCCCGTGCAGCGCGATGTCTCGGGACGCGATACTGGCACCGATGCCATGGCGGCCGTGTTGGCAGGCTTTGACAGCGCGGCGACCTCAGTCGGTTTCCCGATCCGCAATATGCACACCATCTCTGAGACGGGACATACCGGCGATGTGCTGGCGGCTAT
>CAKZUS010000138.1 GCA_937921805.1 uncultured Granulosicoccaceae bacterium | reverse complement strand
CGATTATTTAGAGTACAGCTCGACGATCAAATTCTCATTGATCTCAGATGGCAGATCAGCGCGATCAGGAAGTGCCTTGTACACGCCTTCAAATTTCGCATGATCAACGTCCATCCAAGAGGGTAGACCACGTTGAGCAGAGAGTTGAATCGATTCCATAATTCTCGACTGCTTGCGTGCCTTTTCGCGAATGCTGATTCGCTGCGAGGGCTTCACTTGAACGGAAGCAACATTCACAATGCGATCATCAAGCATGATGCTTTTGTGGCTGATCAACTGGCGCGCTTCTGCGCGGGTTGATGCAAAGCCCATGCGATAGACAATATTGTCGAGTCGTCTTTCGAGCATGCCGAGCAGGTTCTCACCGGTCGCACCCCGTTTCTGAGCAGACTTGTGATAGTAGTTGCGAAACTGCTTCTCTAGCACGCCATACATACGGCGAACTTTTTGCTTTTCGCGCAACTGTAGCATGTAGTCACTGGGGCGACCGTGCTTAGACTTAGCACCGTGCATACCTGGAGGCGTGTCCATTTTGCACTTGGTGTCAATGGCGCGAACGCCTGACTTCAAATAAAGGTCAGTACCTTCACGACGACTGAGTTTGCACTTCGGTCCGATATATCTAGCCATAACTGCGTACCGATTAAACGCGACGCCGCTTCGGGGGGCGACATCCATTGTGAGGGATAGGGGTAACATCAATGATGTTGCTAATTTTGAATCCGCAGTTATTCAAAGAACGCACTGCTGAGTCGCGACCAGGACCGGGGCCTTTTACGCGCACATCCAGGTTCTTGACGCCGTATTCTTTGGCTTTTTCCCCTGCGCGCTCTGCCGCGACCTGCGCTGCAAAGGGCGTGCTTTTTCGCGATCCGCGAAAGCCGGAGCCTCCTGCAGTCGCCCACGCCAGCGCATTGCCTTGGCGATCGGTGATCATGATGATCGTATTGTTGAACGAAGCGTGCACGTGGGCGATGCCTTCAGTGACGGACTTCTTAATTTTTTTCTTAGCTTGAGCCATGGTGTCTATCTCTTGATAGGACGGCGAGGACCTTTGCGCGTACGCGCATTAGTCTTCGTACGTTGACCACGCAGCGGTAAACCGCGACGGTGGCGAATTCCGCGAAAGCAACCGAGGTCCATCAATCGCTTGATGCTCATCGACACTTCGCGGCGCAAGTCGCCTTCAACGGTGAACTTGCCAACTTCAGCACGCAGAGATTCAATCTGCTCATCGCTCAGTTGGTTAACTTTTGTAGTGAAGGGCACTCCTGCCGCTTCGCAAATTTTAAATGACCGCGTGCGACCTATACCGTAGATGGAGGTCAGCGCCACCCAGGTATGCTTGTGCACGGGGATATTGATGCCGGAAATCCGCGCCATGTTTACACCCTAAAAACCGTCAATTGTATTCCAAACGCCTAGCTGTGCCAAGTGACTAATAAAAAGTCTAACCTTGACGCTGCTTGTGACGTGGATCGGAAGAGCAGATCACACGAACGGATCCGTTGCGACGAAGAACCTTGCAGTTTCTGCAGATCTTCTTCACAGAAGCACTAACTTTCATAAATTCCTCGATAACTACTTGCGTCCGCCTGAGCCCTGCAAACCACCGCGGAGGTTTGCTTTGCGCATAAGGCTTTCGTACTGATGCGACATCATGTGAGCCTGTACTTGTGAGACAAAATCCATGACCACCACCACGATGATCAGCAAGGACGTTCCCCCAAAGTAGAAGGGCACATTCCACCCAAGAATCAAAAACTCGGGCAACAAACACACGGCGGTGATATAAATCGCACCAGCAGCAGTGAGACGTGTCAGAACCTGGTCAAAATAACGCGCTGTCTGCTCACCGGGACGAATTCCTGGGACAAAAGCACCTGATTTTTTTAGATTATCTGCCGTCTCGCGTGCGTTAAACACAAGCGCCGTATAAAAAAAGCAAAAGAAGATAATAGCCGTCGCGTAAAACGCAACGTACAACGGCTGGCCTGGCTGCAATGTCGCGACGACTTGCTGCAACCATGTCAACTCCCCCGAGTTGCCGACAAAATCAGCAAACGTAGTCGGGAACAAAATAATACTCGATGCAAAAATAGGAGGGATAACTCCCGCCATATTGAGCTTAAGCGGCAAGTGTGATGTCTGGCCACCCAGCATACGCCGACCTTGTTGACGCTTTGCATAGTTCACCGTAATCCGACGTTGTGCACGCTCAACATACACAACAAAGGCCGTGACAGCGATGGTCAGCAAGACCAAGACAATCAAAGTAAAGGACGACAGCTCACCGGTACGAGCCAGCTCTAAAGTGCCACCAATCGCAGAAGGTAGACCTGCAACGATGCCCGCGAAGATAAGCAAAGAGATGCCATTGCCAATGCCCCGCTCCGTGATTTGCTCACCTAACCACATCAAAAACATGGTGCCAGTAACCAATGTCACCGCAGCGGTAATCACAAAGCCAACACCCGTGTAATACACCAGCCCATCGCCGCCGAACTGCTCCCCTTGCAGAGCAATCGCCACCCCAACAGACTGGAAACTGGCCAAGACCAAGGTCGCATAGCGCGTGTACTGGGTAATCTTACGGCGTCCCGACTCACCTTCCTTGCGCAGTTGCTCCAAGGTTGGTATCACGTGTGACATCAACTGAATGATAATAGAAGCCGAAATGTAGGGCATAACACCCAGAGCAAAAATCGACATCCGACTCAGCGCGCCACCACCGAACATATTGAACATGTCCAGAATGCTGCCGCGCTGTTGATCAAACAGCGTCGCCATAGCGACCGGGTCGACCCCGGGAATCGTAATATGAGCGCCGACACGGAATATCAGCAAAGCAAAAAGCACAAAGCCGATGCGCGAGCGCAGCTCGGCCGTTTTGGCCAATGCATCCAAACCGCCAGCCGACGCCATATCTTAACCCTCTACCGAGCCGCCTGCGGCGGCAATAGCAGCAGCGGCACCTTTGGATGCACGCACACCTTTGAGTTGAACTGCAGAGCTAAGAGCACCAGAGAGCATCACCTTTGCGCTCTTCATGTTCTTGCGAACAATGCCAGCATCTTGCAATGTCTCTAGCGTCACTTCACCGCTGAGGCCTTTGAGTTCGCTAAGACGTACTTCTTGATGAGCACGACCGACACGCGAAGTAAAACCTACTTTGGGAAGGCGACGCTGGATGGGCATTTGCCCACCCTCGAAACCGACTTTGTGGTAACCGCCAGAACGAGATTTTTGTCCCTTGTGGCCTCGGCCACCGGTTTTACCGAGACCGCTACCGATTCCGCGGCCAACGCGCTTAGCGGAATGCCGACTGCCCTCTGCGGGCGAGAGATCATTCAAACGCATTGCTTAACACTCCTCAACGCTGAGCAGGTACGAAGCTTTGTTGATCATCCCACGATTTTCAGGAGTATCAATAACTTCGACGCTGTGACGAATCCGACGCAAGCCGAGTCCTTTGACGCAGGCTTTGTGCGACGCTAAACGGCCACTGGTGCTTTTGAGCAAGGTGACCCGTAGTTTCTTTTGTGCCATCGGTATTACCCCTGAATCTCTTCAACGGTTTTTCCACGCTTCGCCGCCACATGCTCGGGCGACTGTACGTCTGAAAGACCATTGAGAGTGGCTTGTACGACGTTGACTGGGTTGTTAGTGCCCACGATCTTCGCCAATACGTTGCGTACACCCGCTGCCTCAAACACTGCACGCATGGCGCCACCGGCGATGATGCCAGTACCGTCAGAAGCAGGTTGCATATAGACACGAGCTGCGCCATGGCGCCCATAGAGCGAGTACTGCAAAGTACCGTCCTTCAGGTGCACATTGCGCATCTCTTTACGAGCGCGCTCCATTGCCTTCTGGATTGCGGCGGGCACCTCACGTGCCTTGCCGTATCCCACGCCAACGCGCCCATTGCCATCGCCGACGACTGTCAGTGCAGTAAACGCGAATTTACGTCCACCTTTGATGGTTTTAGACACGCGATTTACTTTGACCAGCTTCTCGATGAAACCGTCTGTATTTTGTTCAGCCATAACGATCCCCTAGAAGCTCAAACCATTTTCGCGAGCGGCTTCGGCCAGCGCTTTGACTCTGCCGTGATAGGCAAAACCAGAGCGGTCGAAAGCGACTTCGCGAATATCGCTGTCGATGCAGCGCTTAGCGACTGCGGCGCCCACTGCGGCGGCAGCGTCAGTATTGCCGGTTTGTGACATTTCACTGCGCAGTGACTTTTCGACAGTAGAAGCCGAACACAACACTTGCGTGCCATCGGCAGAGAAAACTTGTGCGTAGATGTGTCTCGGTGTCCGAAAAACGGTTAACCGAGCACGCCCGCTGTCTGAGATGCGAGAGCGCCCCTTCCGGGCGCGACGCAAACGTGATGCTTTTTTGTCCATGATTGGCCTCGTTATTTCTTCTTGGCTTCTTTCATAATTACAACTTCATCGGCATAGCGCACACCTTTGCCCTTATAAGGCTCGGGGGGACGATATGCGCGAATTTTCGCTGCAACTTGACCGACAGATTGTTTACTGGCCCCTTTGACGATCACTTCCGTCTGAGAAGGGACTTCCAGCGTGACGCCCTCGGGAGCGATAAACTCTACCGGGTGCGAAAAGCCCAATGACAGGTTCAATTTATTGCCCTGCAATTGCGCTCGGTAACCAACGCCGCGAAGCTCAAGCTTACGAGTAAACCCTGCACTCACACCGACAACGAGATTATTAAGCAGCGCACGCATCGTGCCCGCCATAGCCCAAGCACCGTTTTCAGGAGTCAGACGCAGTTCGCCTTCTTCCAAAACAACACTGACTGCACTGTGCAGAGTCACACTCTGCATGCCTTGTGGACCTTTAGCGGTAACCATCTGGCCGTCAACTTTTACGTCTACGCCCTGAGCGATCTTCACTGGATTTTTTGCTACACGTGACATCGCGGCTCCTTAACTTACGTAGGCGATGACTTCACCGCCTTCGCCCATTTCACGAGCTTTGCGATCCGAAACTACGCCCTTAGACGTAGAAACAATCGCCACGCCCAAGCCGTTGAGAACGCTTGGGATGTCGCCAGCACCGCGATAGATACGCAGACCTGGACGACTCACTCGTTTGATTTTTGAAATAACAGGACTACCTTCGAAATACTTCAAGGTAACGGTAATTTCACTCTTATTGTTCTCCAGTGCCTCAACACTGAAAGACGCCACATAACCCTCGTCAACCAACACCTGACAAACAGCTTGTTTGCGGGTGGAGCCGGGGATTTTCACGCTGGCTTTGCCAGCGAGTTGGGCGTTACGGACGCGTGTCAACAGGTCCGCAATCGGGTCAGACATACTCATCGATCAGTTCCTCACCAACTGGCCTTGACCAAACCTGGAATGTCACCACGCATGGCAGCTTCGCGAAGCTTATTGCGGGACAATCCAAATTTGCGGTAATACCCGTGCGGGCGACCGGTGATACGGCAGCGATTATGCTGGCGAACCGGCGCACCATCGCGCGGAAGTTGAGACAACTTAGATACCGCTTCGAAGCGTGCTTCAAAGTCAGTATCTGCAGAGTTAATAATTGCTTTGAGCGCAGTGCGCTTTGCAGCAAAGCGCTCGACTGCTTTATCCCGCTTCTTCTCACGGGCAATCATTGATTTCTTCGCCATGAGAAACTCCTATTGACGGAACGGGAAGCCGTAGGCTTTGAGCAAGGCCCGGGCATGGTCATCAGACTGGGCACGCATGGTGATGGTGATGTCCATCCCACGGATCTTATCGATCTTGTCGTAGTCGATCTCGGGGAAGATGATTTGCTCTTTCACACCCATCGAAAAGTTACCGCGTCCGTCAAAAGACTTGGGGCTAATGCCACGGAAGTCGCGAATTCGTGGAATCGCCACATTGACGAGTCGATCCAAAAATTCATACATGCGAGCAGAGCGCAGTGTCACTTTGGCACCGATAGGCCAGCCATCGCGAATCTTAAAGCCTGCAATAGACTTGCGCGACATTGTGGCAACACCGCGTTGGCCGGTGATTTTTTGAAGATCAGAGAGCGCGTGCTCCATGATTTTCTTGTCGCCGACGGCGTCGCCCAAGCCCATGTTGAGCGTGATTTTCTTCAACTCAGGCACTTGCATGACATTGTCGAGAGAAAGCTCTTCGACCAGCTTGCCTACAATCTCGTCTTTAAACTGTTTACGTAATCTAGACATGCTTATTCCACTGCCTCACCGTCGGACTTAAAGAAACGCTCGCGGCGCACTTTTTTGGTCGCTTCATCGACGTGAACACGAATACCTACACGATCGGCTTTGCCAGAGCGTGGATTCACTAGTGCCAAGTTCGATTGCTGAATGGGCGCTTCCATCGGAACAATCCCCCCCGAGACACCCTTATTGGGGTTGGCCTTGAGGTGTTTTTTTACGATGTTGACATCTTTAACGATGGCACGACCATCAGCAAGAATCTTCTCAATATTGCTCTCACGGCCCTTATCGCGCCCAGTGAGTACAACGACCTTGTCGCCTGATTTTAGTTTGTTCATCTCACAATACCTCTGGGGCAAGGGAGATGATTTTCATGAACTTGTCACCACGCAACTCGCGGGTAACAGGTCCAAAAATACGCGTGCCGATAGGCTCGAGCTTCGCGTTCAAAATCACGGCCGCGTTGCCATCAAAACGGATCGCTGATCCGTCGGGGCGTCGGACACCCTTCGCAGTACGCACAACCAGAGCGTTATACACTTCGCCCTTTTTGACTCGTCCGCGAGGTATGGCATCCTTCACCGAAATTTTAATGATATCGCCAATACCGGCATATCGACGCTTAGAGCCACCCAGTACTTTGATGCACTGGACGCGCTTCGCGCCACTGTTGTCCGCCACTTGTAGGACGGTCTGCATCTGAATCATTGCAGTGCCCCCTTAAGACGCAGTGGAAGTGATGACGCGACTAACGCGCCAAGACTTGGTTTTAGACAGCGGGCGGCATTCTTCGATCTGCACAATATCACCAGTCCGACAGCTATTGTCTTCATCGTGGCAGTGCATTTTCTTAGAAAGCTTAATGAACTTGCCATAGGTAGGGTGGCGTACTTTACGCTCCACCAGTACCGTGACTGACTTATTCATTTTGTCGCTAACGACACGTCCCGTTTCTGTCCGTTGCAGCTTATTATTTTCGCTCATTGACTTTATTCTCCCGCGCCCTGCTTTTGATGCAGGACAGTTTTTACGCGAGCAATGTCACGACGTAGCGCCTTGGGCTCATGCGGGCGTACACCCTCCCCCACGGCACCCTGCAAACGGAGGCTAAATTGCGCCTTCCGCAGTGAGAGCAGCTCATCAGACAACTCTGAAACAGATTTTTCTCTTAACTCGGTCGCTTTCATCACATCACCATCCGTGAAACGAAGGTTGTTTGCACAGGTAGCTTAGCCGCAGCACGACGAAACGCTTCACGTGCAAGCGTCTCGCTTACACCTTGAATTTCATAGAGCACACGGCCCGGCTGGACGTTGGCGACCCAATATTCAACGTTGCCCTTACCTTTACCCATCCGCACTTCAAGCGGCTTGGAGGTTACAGGAACATCTGGGAAAATACGGATCCACAATTTTCCGCCACGCTTAACGTGACGGTTGATTGCACGACGGCCTGATTCAATCTGACGCGCAGTGATCTTGCCGTGATCCGTGGATTTCAAGCCAAACTCGCCAAAGCTGACTTTATTCCCCGTAAATGCTAGGCCGCGGTTGCGACCTTTCATTTGTTTTCTAAATTTTGTACGTTTTGGCTGTAGCATGCCCGACTCCGATTACGATTTACGGCCTTTGCCGCTAGTCTCTTCTGTGCGGCGGCGCTGCTCCAAGTCGAACACTTCGCCTTTACAGATCCACACTTTAATGCCAATGACACCATAAGTAGTGTGTGCCTCAGCAACACCGTAATCGATGTCAGCACGCAAAGTGTGCAAGGGAACGCGGCCTTCGTGATACCACTCACGACGAGCGATCTCTGCGCCATTAAGGCGACCAGACACCGCAATCTTGATCCCTTGTGCGCCTAAACGCATGGTATTGGTCAAGGCGCGTTTCATCGCACGACGAAACATGATTCGACGTTCGAGCTGCTGCGCAACACTCTCTGCCACCAGTGTGGCATCAAGCTCAGGCTTGCGAATTTCGGCAATATTGACTTTCACAGTACCGAGCGGCAAACCCATGCGATCGGCGACTTCACGACGAAGACGTTCAATGTCTTCGCCCTTCTTGCCGATGATCACGCCAGGGCGCGCGGTGTGAATGGTGACAATAGCAGCGCGTGCAGGACGCTCAATACGGATTCGGCTAACCGAAGCGTTTTTGAGTTTTTTACGCAAGAAATCGCGCACCTGCATGTCATTGTTCAGCGCGTCCGCAAACGCACCTTTATCAGCGTACCAAGTGGCGTTCCAATCAGCTGCAATGCCGAGACGGATACCGATGGGATGGACTTTTTGACCCATGCGAAAACCCCTTTACTCTGCGACCGCAATGGTGATGTGACTGGTTCGCTTCAGGATGCGATTACCGCGTCCTTTGGCTCGTGGACGCATGCGCTTCATGGTTGGCCCTTCGTCAACAAAGACTTCAGCCACCTTGAGCTCATCGATATCTGCGCCGTCGTTGTTCTCTGCATTGGCAACCGCTGATTCGAGAAGCTTCCCGACCAACTGCGCTGCTTTTTTGTTAGAGAACTTCAACGTATTGAGCGCTAACTCGATAGGCATGCCGCGCACTTGGTCTGCGACCAAACGCACTTTCTGAGGAGAGATCCGCGCGTAGCGTAACTTAGCGTAAGTTTTCACGTGCAGGCCCCTACCGCGATTTCTTGTCGGCGACATGACCTTTGTAAGTACGCGTTAAAGCGAACTCACCAAGCTTATGGCCAACCATGTTTTCGTTAATCAGCACTGGAATGTGCTGACGCCCGTTGTGCACCGCGATGGTCAAACCCACCATATGCGGCAACACCATTGAACGTCGCGACCAAGTCTTGATCGGACGGCGTGATTGCGCTGCTTGCGCTGCTTCGACCTTCTTGATCAGATGGTGATCAACGAAAGGCCCTTTCTTTAATGAACGTGGCATAACGAAACCCTCTGACCCTTATTTCTTGCCGCGACGACGCACGATGAGTTTATCGGTGCGCTTGTTCTTGCGCGTCTTGTAACCTTTGGTCGGCATACCCCACGGCGACACCGGATGGCGACCCCCAGAAGTACGACCTTCACCACCACCATGAGGGTGGTCAACGGGGTTCATCACCACACCGCGAACGGTTGGACGAACACCGCGCCAGCGCGTTGCACCAGCTTTACCCAATTTACGGAGACTGTGCTCGCCGTTACTGACCTCACCCATCGTCGCGCGACAGTCAGCAGGAACTTTGCGCATCTCACCAGAGCGCAAACGCAACGTCACGTGCGCGCCCTCTTTGGCGACAAGCTGGACAGAAGCCCCTGCACTGCGAGCAATCTGCGCTCCCTTACCGGGGCGCATTTCAATGCAGTGAATAACCGAACCGACAGGGATATTGCTCAGCGGGAGGCAGTTTCCAGCGCGAATAGGCGCTTGGCGACCACTTTCCACACGATCCCCTGCTTTTAAGCCTTTGGGAGCCACAATATAGCGACGCTCACCATCTAAAAAGCACAGCAGTGCGATATGTGCGCTACGGTTTGGATCGTATTCAATACGCTCCACCTTTGCAGCGATACCGTCTTTATTACGCTTGAAATCAATCACGCGATATTGTTGCTTGTGTCCACCACCGCGATGCCGCGTTGTGATGCGCCCTGCATTGTTACGTCCACCTGTTTTTGATTGCTTTTCAACCAATGCAGCGTGTGGACGTCCTTTATGCAGATCAGGCGTGACAACTTTAACGACGTGGCGACGCCCTGGCGATGTGGGCTTAGTCTTCACTAATGCCATTATGCATTCCCTCCCAGAGCACCGAAGTCGATCTCTTGGCCTGCAGCCAAACGAACGACTGCTTTCTTCCAATCTTTGCGCTGGCCCATGCGTTGACCAAAACGCTTCTGCTTACCTTTGACAGAAACAACTTGTACTGCATTGACTTGCACATCAAACAACTGCTCAACAGCCGCCTTGATTTCGCGCTTATTGGCATTCACTGCCACTTTAAACACGTGGCTATTACTGCCGGCAGCCATAGCCGCTTTTTCCGACACGTGCGGGGCGACGATGACTTGATAAATGCGTTCTTGGTTCATGCCAACCACTCCTCAACTTTGCGCGCCGCCGCTGCGGTCATCAACACTTTATCGAAGGCAATCAAGCTAACGGGATCTAACCCGTCAATGCTAATGACATCAACCGACTTAAGGTTGCGCGAAGCCAGGTGCAGGTTCTCATCAAAGCCCTCAATAACGAGCAGCACGTCTGCGACGTCCCACTCACTGAGCTTGGAGACCAACTGCTTGGTTTTCGGCGCATCGATTGACAGCTCATTGACAACCACTAAGCGTTCTTGGCGCAGCAACTCAGAGAAGATCGAGCGGATAGCACCGCGATACATTTTCTTGTTGAGTTTCTGCGAATGGTCACGGGGCTTGGCAGCAAAAGTCTGTCCACCGGAGCGCCACAGCGGGCTGCGAATCGTTCCAGCACGTGCACGTCCAGTCCCTTTTTGGCGAAAAGGCTTCGCGCCTCCGCCAGAGACTTCAGAGCGAGTCTTTTGCGCTTTGCTACCCTGGCGCATGCCAGCCATAAAGGCCACCACGGCCTGATGCACCAATGATTCGTTGTAGTCGCGCCCGAAAGTCGCGTCTGACAACTCAACTGATGCACCGGTATCTGCGAGTTTTAGTTCCACACTAGTCCCCTTACTTCTTCACCGCGTGGCGCACAACCACGTCGGATCCTTTGGCGCCAGGCACCCCACCGCGCACCAACAGCAAGTTGCGCTCGGCATCGATACGGAACAATTGCAAATTTTGCACTGTGGTATTGCGGGCACCCATGTGACCGGCCATCTTCTTGCCTTTAAATACCCGGCCAGGAGTTTGGTTTTGACCAATAGAACCTGGAGCACGGTGAGACAGAGAGTTACCGTGAGTAGCGTCTTGCATATGGAAGTTGTGGCGTTTGATGACACCGGCAAAACCTTTACCGATCGAAACACCTGAGACATCGACGTATTGCCCTGCCTCAAAAATTGACACATCTACTGCATCGCCAAAAGCAGCGGGATCTTCCACCCGAAACTCGCGCAAGAGGCGTCCAGCTTCTACGCCGGCTTTGGCGAACTCACCCTTCTGGGGGCTGTTCATGCGATGTGCCGCTTTGTCGCCTGTGGTGACTTGAATAGCGCAATATCCATCACTGCTGTCGTCTTTACGACGCACAACGCGATTGGGCTGCACTTCAATCACTGTCACAGGGACTGACGCGCCTTCTTCATTAAAGACACGCGTCATACCGATCTTTCGACCGATGACTCCGATAGCCATAGTATTCCTCGTTATTGATAATGCCGATTTCGATTGACCGGCAAAAACCTTAAGCCCAGCATATTGCCGGGCTTAAGCGATACATAGTAACAGCATTCCCATCAAAGGGAAAGAGAAAGCTTAGTCGGTCAGCTTAATCTGTACATCAACCCCTGCCGCAAGATCGAGTTTCATTAACGCGTCCACAGTTCTGTCAGTCGGGTCAACGATATCAATCAAACGCTTGTGAGTCCGAATTTCATATTGGTCTCGCGCGTCTTTATTGACGTGGGGAGAAACGAGCACAGTGAATCGCTCGTTTTTTGTAGGCAAAGGGATAGGCCCTAAGACCCGTGCACCAGTACGCTTCGCCGTTTCCAAAATTTCTTTGGCAGAACGATCAATTAAACGGTGATCGAATGCTTTAAGGCGAATGCGAATGGTTTGACTTTGTGTGGCCATGAATATTACTCAATAATCTTTGCAACGACGCCAGCACCCACGGTGCGGCCGCCTTCGCGGATAGCAAATCGCAAGCCTTCTTCCATAGCGATCGGCGCGATAAGGTTCACGACCAATGACACATTGTCACCAGGCATAACCATCTCGGTGCCTTCTGGCAACTCACAAGCGCCTGTCACGTCCGTGGTACGGAAGTAGAACTGAGGACGATAGCCTTGGAAAAACGGCGTGTGACGGCCGCCTTCGTCTTTGCCCAAGATATACACTTCGGCATCGAACTTCGTGTGAGGCTTGATAGAACCAGGCTTACACACCACTTGACCACGCTCAACGTCATCGCGCTTGGTGCCACGCACCAAGATGCCGACGTTGTCGCCCGCTTGACCTTGGTCAAGCAGCTTGCGGAACATTTCAACACCGGTAACGGTGGTTTTTTGGTTCTCGCGAATACCGACAATCTCGACTTCTTCGCCGACCTTGATCACGCCGCGCTCTACACGACCGGTAACCACGGTGCCACGACCTGAGATCGAGAACACGTCTTCTACGGGCATCAAGAAAGGCTTCTCGATTGCGCGCTCAGGCATCGGAATATAGGTGTCGAGCGCTTCGATCAGCTTCGCAATAGCGGGGCGACCGATGGGCGACTCGTCGCCTTCGAGGGCTTTGAGTGCTGAGCCGGTGATGATAGGCGTATCATCGCCAGGGAATTCGTAGAGATCGAGCAGCTCGCGCACTTCCATCTCGACCAGCTCCAACAGCTCTTCATCGTCGACCATATCGGCTTTGTTCAAGAACACAACGATATACGGAACGCCAACTTGACGCGCAAGCAAAATGTGCTCGCGAGTTTGGGGCATCGGGCCATCGGCTGCCGAGCACACCAAAATGGCTCCATCCATCTGCGCCGCACCTGTGATCATGTTCTTGACATAATCCGCGTGGCCGGGGCAATCGACGTGGGCGTAGTGTCGCTCGTCGGATTCATATTCTACGTGTGCAGTAGAGATGGTGATGCCGCGCGCACGCTCTTCGGGGGCGTTGTCAATTTGGTCATATGCTTTTGACTCACCGCCGTACATGCTCGACTGCGTTACGGTCAGTGCCGCCGTCAGCGTCGTCTTGCCGTGATCTACGTGACCGATTGTGCCCACGTTGACGTGCGGCTTGTTACGTTCAAACTTCTCTTTTGCCATGATGATGC
>CAKZUS010000137.1 GCA_937921805.1 uncultured Granulosicoccaceae bacterium | reverse complement strand
CGCCATTATGGGCCCCAACGGTGCGGGCAAATCTACCCTGTCGGGCGTGCTCGCCGGTCGTCCTGGGTTTGAAGTCGAAAGCGGGGCGGCGACGCTCAACGGCGTCGATCTGTTAGAGCTTTCTCCCGAAGAGCGCGCCCGTGAGGGCGTGTTCTTGGCGTTTCAATATCCTGTCGAGATTCCTGGCGTGAGCAATATGGAGTTCTTGAAAGCCTCGCTAGAAGCTATTCATGAGCACCGTGGCATACCGCCGATGGATACCGTCGCGCTGCTCAAGCGCGCGCGCGAGTGCTGCGCCCTGGTGGGACTGCCCGCTGAGTTTCTCAAGCGCGGCGTCAACGAAGGCTTCTCCGGTGGTGAGCGCAAGCGCAACGAGATCTTGCAGATGCTGATGCTCGAACCCAAGCTGTGTTTGCTTGATGAGACCGACTCCGGTCTGGATATCGATGCCCTACAAACCGTCGCGGCAGGCGTGAACTCGCTGCGTTCTGCCGAGCGCGGCATTATCGTCGTCACCCACTACCAGCGGCTGCTGGACTACATCGTGCCCGATTATGTGCATGTTTTGGCTGATGGGCGCATTGTGAAATCTGGCGATAAGTCTCTGGCGCTTGAGCTGGAAGCGAAGGGCTACGGCTGGCTGGAGGCTGCGTAATGAGCGCCGCCACGAATCCTGCTGACGTCGCAGAGGCGTTCCGCGACACGCTGATCCAGCAATGGCAGGCGCGCGAACCCCACACCGCCACGCCGTGGCTGGCACTGCAACGCCGCGCTGAGGCCGACACCTTGGGCGCCATGACGCTGCCCGGTCGCAAGCACGAGATGTGGAAATACACCTCGCTGTTGCCGCTCTATCAAAGCGCCCCCCAAGCGAGCAACGACGCGCTCAATGCGCAAGGCATCGAACTCCCCGAAGCCCTGGCGCCCACGCGCTTAGTCTTTGTTGATGGGCACTACGCCGAGGCGCTGAGTCACGGCGACGGTGCGGTAGCGTTTAGCCACACCGATGCCCAAGCGCGCGAAGCGCTGAGCCGCGCACTGGGTCGTCAGATCGCGGCTGACCGGCATTGGTTTGCCCACTGGAACGCCTGCAATCTGCACGAAGGGGCTTTGGTGCAAGTGAGCGCCAGCACGCCGCAAGACGTCGAGATTGTGCACATTCATCGCGGTGATCGCCCCGGTGCTCAGAGTCACGCGCGGGTCTTGGTACTGCTCGATGACAACAGCGAAGCGCGCATTATCGAGCGCTTTGTCGATCTGGCTCCCGGCACGGTAACGGGCGTGAGCGAGGTCGTGCTCGGTGCCGATGCACGCTTGCACTACTCTCGCGTGGCCTTGCCGACGCATAGCGAGCACCGCTTGTTTGGCTCTGTGCACGCCCATCTTGCCCGTGGCGCACAATGCGCGCTGCGCACAACCGCTATCGGCACGGCCCTGCACCGCCAAGACATTCACTGCGTGTTTAGTGGCGAAGGCGCGCATGCGGATATCGACGGGGTGATGTTTAGCGATGCGCGCAATCAACTCGATACGCGACTCGAAGTCGAGCACGCGAGCGCGCATTGCACCAGTAATGAGACCTGGCGCGGTCTGGCGGCCGGACAGGGCGCGGTGAGCTTTAATGGGCGCATTCATATCCACGAAGACGCGCAAAAGACCGCTGCAGTATTGAGCAACAAAAACCTGCTGCTCTCCAAGCGCGCCCAGATCAATACCAAACCCGAACTGGAAATCTACGCCGACGATGTGACTTGCGCACACGGGGCGACGATCGGTCAGCTCGACCCTGATCAGTTGTACTACCTGCAATCTCGCGGCATTCCTCGTGCTGATGCTTTGGGGATGTTGAGCTTTGGCTTTATCAATGAGCTATTGCAAAGCGAGCCTAACGAAGCCCTGCGCGAACGCCTAGAGGCCACGTTGCGTAAGCGCTTCCTTGAGGTGACGGCATAATGCACGCCGCTCCTGGGCGGGAAGATTTCCCCCTATTGGCGCAATCGGTCAATAGTCAGCCCTTGGTGTATCTGGACAATGGTGCGACCACGCAAAAGCCCCAAGCGGTGCTCGATGCGCTGGCGCACTATTACGAGCATGACAATGCCAACGTCCACCGTGGTGCGCATGCCCTGGCGGCCCGTGCCACCGATCAGTTCGAGGCGGCGCGCGATACGGTTGCAGGTTTTATCAACGCCGCACGGCGCGAAGAAATCGTCTGGACCACGGGCACCACGGGGGCAATCAACCTCGTCGCGCATAGCTACGGCCAGCGCTTTATCGGTCCCGATGACGCGGTGCTGATCTCCGAGATGGAGCACCACAGCAATATTGTCCCCTGGCAACTGCTGTGCGAGCGCACAGGGGCCGAACTGCGCGCCATCCCCGTGACAGCGCAAGGCGAACTGGACCTGAGTACGCTCGATACGCTGCTCGATGAGCGCGTGAAGCTGGTTTCGGTGGTACACGTCTCCAACGCCCTGGGCACGGTTAATCCTGTGCGCGAGCTGATCCAACGCGCGCATGCTGTCGGGGCGGTGATTCTGCTCGACGGGGCGCAGTCGATTGGGCACATGCCGGTAGACGTGCAAGAACTAGACGTCGATTTCTTAGCCTTCTCTGCGCACAAGCTCTTTGGCCCCACCGGTATGGGCGTATTGTATGGCCGCTATGAGCTGCTCGACGCTATGCCGCCGTTTTTAGGCGGCGGCGAGATGATCGAGCGCGTGCAGATGAGCGGCTCGACCTACCAGGCACCGCCGCTGCGTTTTGAGGCCGGTACCCCCAATATTGCCGATGTAATCGCCACGGCTGCGGGCATCGACTATCTCAATACCCACGATCGCACGGCACTGGCCGCCCACGAAGCGACCCTGCTGGCGCGCTGCCATGCATTGGCCGCTGAACGTCCGTGGATACGCGTAGTGGGAGAGAGCGCCCACAAGGCCGGGGCTTTTAGCTTTTTAGTCGAGGGCGCGCATCCGGGTGATGTCGGTACACTGCTCGACCAGCAAGGCGTCGCCGTGCGCACGGGCCATCACTGCGCACAGCCACTGATGGACAAGCTCGGTATTCCGGGTACTGTTCGCGCCTCTTTTTCGTTTTACAACACGCTGGACGAGGTCGAGCGGCTGTTCGCCGCCCTGGATCGTGTTCGCGAATTTCTATAGAGAGTTCCCTATGAGCGTCGCTGTCTATGACCCCAATGCTGAGACGATTAGCCTCAGCCCCGAAGCTGCTGAATTTGCCAAAAAACAAATGGCCAAAGACGGCGCTAGTGCCGTGCGCCTCACGGTCGCCGAAAGTGGCTGCTCGGGCTATCGCTACGGCATCGAATACGTACAAAGTGTGCAGGCCACCGACCGCCTGTTCGTGATGGACAACGGCGTCGAAGTCTACGTACAACCCGAAGCCCTGAGCCTACTCAATGGCTCCGTAGTCGTGCTTGTCGTCGAGGGACTTAACAAAGTCCTGCGCTTCGAGAACCCCAACGCCGACGGCACCTGTGGCTGTGGCGAAAGCTTTTCGGTCGCCTCATGAATCAACAAGTCGTGGTTTTGGAGCGGGACTGCCGCGCGCTGCTCGTCCCGCATGGCAATGAAGTCACTCTGCCGCAAGGCAGCTTTGTCACCGTCAGCCAAGCGCTCGGCGGTGCCTACACTATCCTGGTCAACGGCAGCATGCTGCGCATCGACTCCGCCGACGCCGATGCCCTGGGCTTCGAGGTCGAAACCCTGGAGTACGACACGCCGGTCGATGGCGAAGTGAATGTGGTCGATGTCGAGCGCACCCTGGCGACCATCTACGATCCAGAAATCCCCGTCAATATCGTCGATCTCGGTCTGATCTATGACTTCCAAGTCATCAAAGAACACGGCGGACACAACCGCATCGATGTCACGATGACCCTCACCGCTCCTGGCTGCGGCATGGGGCCAGTATTGGTCGAAGAAGTCAAACTACGCGTCGCGCGGGTGCCCAATGTGCACCAAGTCGAAGTCGAGCTGGTGTTTGATCCTCCTTGGGATCGCCACCGTATGACCGAAGCGGCGCAGATACAGCTCGGAATCTTCTAACGTGTACAACGACGAGCACAGCGAGGTATTCCTCGCCAATACCCTTGGCGTCTCGACCAGCGCCGACGACATTGCCGAAGCCCTCGCGTTCTTCGACGGCTGGGAAGACCGTTACCGCTATGTCATCGACCTTGGCCGACAGCTCGTCGCCATGCCCGAGGCCTTGCAAAGCGAGCACACCATCGTGCACGGCTGCCAAAGCCAAGTATGGCTAGACCACTATCACAGCGCTGACGGTAAGCTCTATTTTCTCGTTGCCTCAGACGCCCACATCGTCAAAGGCCTCGCTGCGATGGTCCTGGCGGCCTACAACGCTAAAACGCCCGCTGAGATAGAAAACGTCGATATTGAGGCGTTTTTTAGTCGTACCGAATTGGTGCGGCATATTAGCCCCACAAGAGGCAATGGACTGCGGGCGATGGTGGGGCGGATTCGGGGGATTGCGGATCGGGTTGCGTGAAGAGGAGGGATTCGGGCTTTCGCGCTACATCGTCACAGGTCCTTTACTGAAGAAGCTGCAATGTGTTTGTGGTCGCGTTGTATTTCATTCGCCTGAACTGAATCAAGCACTCGATAGATGCTGTGTGGGGAGGCAGTGCTCTTGGTTAACGTGTTTTAGGGTAGCAATGTCAATACTCTGAAGAACACCAGGATCAAGGTATCTGAAAGGCTTTTTAGTGACGCCGATACAGCATGAATCTACGTTAGTGAAAAACTCTACTAGATACTGTTTTTTTGATTTTTGACGCTATAACGTTGTAGTGTTATGCTCTGTGTTAGGAGGTGTCTGAAATGGGCGACTTGTCAAAAAGATCGACGGTGTACTTTGATCCAGATATTCATCATGCGCTGTGCCTGAAGGCGGCCGATTTACATCAGTCTGTTTCAGAGCTAGTGAATGAGGCTGTGAGGCTTTCTCTTAGAGAAGATCAAGAGGATTTGAGTGCTTTTGAAGAGCGTCAGAATGAATCTTGCTTGAGCTATGAGGCATTGCTTGCAGACTTGAAATCTCATGGCAAAATATAATGTATCTTTCAAGAAATCTGTAGCTAAGGATCTTCGAAGTCTATCTAAGAAAGACATCAAGCGAGTTTTGGAAAAAATTGATTTTTTATCGAAAAACCCTAGAACGGAAGGTTGCATTAAACTTTCAGGGCAGAATCTCTACAGAGTAAGGCAAGGAAATCTCCGAATAATATACGAAATTCGCGATGAAGAGCTTATTGTTATGGTTATTAAAGTTGCTCATCGTTCACATGTATATAAGGGTGTATGAATGAATAACATCGACGTGTGTGCTTTGGTGTTGCGTGCAGAAAGTATATGATGAAAGTTTTTCTTGAAAAGAACTTTGTAAGCTGCTATTTGACCTGGGGTGATTGGAAATAAGCAGGTTGATAGAGTGCCTTTTAAAAGAAATTTTGAGCTTGAGCGTGTCGATTGGCCCTTTTTAAGAGGAGGAGCTGTTGCAGAAAAAATCACTGCGAAGTACAGAAAAGGTGCTAAGTGCAGGATTAGTATAAACAATAAAAATGATAAAGTTAATGTGAATGTCTTCGTGGAAAGCGAACTTGTGGGTTTTATTAACTATCCCAGTTCTCTACCGATTGTAGGTGCGCTTGATAACGGAGAAAATATTCATGCTGAAATTGTTAAAGTGGAATGGTGTCATGAAAAGAGCAGTGTACCTGTTTCAGTTGGTATATCTATATCTAGTTATTCGCGTAGGCCGAGAAATATAAAAAATATTGTAAGCTCAGGCTACACAGAGAAGAATAACCCCATTGATTTAGGTAACAGGAACAGCGGAACTGCCAATGCTGCGCTATCAAAAAATAAACATTATATCTTAGGAATTCCCTTCAAAGAACAACGTAAGAAAGAAATTCAAATTAAATCGTTGGCTGGAGTGATGGGGATTTATTGTATATGGAATAAAACGCATGAAACATATATTGGTCAATCTAAAGACATTGGGAGAAGGATATATCAACACTGTGAAGCTCTTTGGGGTGGTCACCACTCTAACAAAAAACTGCAAGAAGCGTGGGCGAGCGGACACAGTAACTTTAGATTTGATGTCGTAAAAAGAGTGTCTCAGTCGTCAGATCTTGATAAGTGGGAGAAATATTATATTGAGAGTTATAAGACATACACAAATGGTTTTAATTCAACACCAGATGGTTTGGCACTAAAGTGCTATGAATCACCACAAGTAAGTGGCTATAACTTCCCCGATAATTTTTATGGTCGATACCATTTTTCTAGATCTTATAGAGTGGCAAAGAGTGGAGTGGTTCGTATAAAAGTGGGCGATGAGGTTTGGTGTTATAAAACAGAGTCAATACGCCATGCTGAGTTGTTGGTCCACTGGTTTGCTGATGGTAGAGAGATAATAGGGGAAGGGTACAGCTGGTCAGTGGTTTTGTAGCGATGAAGAAACAAGTTTAGCAATCAGGTTGCAGGATATTGTAGGCTGAGAGAAACCATATGAATGTCTCTTTTACGCGCACATCCCAAACTACACTTACGCTATTCTATCCACCTGACTTTCTAGACAGGCGTCCCTATCAGTGCAGCTCTACTACAGCGACCCTATCGCGCTTCATCACGAGAATGCACCAGGTCACCCTGAGCAGCCTGCCCGCATTGCGGCGGTGGAGCATGCGCTGGAGCGGGCGCAGTTGCTCGATCGCATGCAGCGTCGTCCCGTCGTGGATGCGACGCGCAAAGCGCTAGAGGCCGTGCACGATCCGGCTTATGTGCAATCTTTGTTTGACGTCGCGCCCAGTGAAGGACATGTCCAACTCGACGCAGATACGAGCATGAATGCCTTTACGCTCTCGGCGGCCTTGGCGGCGGCGGGCTCGGCGATGGATGCGGTGGATCAGGTGGTGGCGGGGCAGGCGAGCAGTGCTTTCATTAATATGCGCCCTCCTGGTCACCACGCAGAACGTGATCGGGCGATGGGGTTTTGCTATTTTGGCAGTGCGGCGCTGGCGGCGGTGTTTGCGCGGGAACAGCTGGGCCTAGAGCGGGTGGCAGTGGTGGACTTTGATGTACATCATGGCAATGGCACGGAAGATTTGCTGAAAGGGCGCGAAGGAATTTTGTTTCTATCGAGCTTCCAGTCTCCTTTTTATCCTGGCTATTACGGCGAGAATGTCGAGGGTCAGCGCATCAACCTGCCGCTGGCGACGGGGTGCGATGGCAAGGAGTATCGGGCGCGCACGCAGCAGGCGTGGTGGCCACAGCTACGTGATTTTGCCCCAGAGCTGATTATCGTCTCGGCGGGCTTTGATGCGCATGAGCACGATCCACTGGGAGGGTTGCGCCTCACTAGCGATGATTTTGCTCGCATCGGCGCGCAGGTGATGGAGCAGGCTGCGCTATCGGCTCAGGGGCGGGTGGTGTCTTTGCTCGAAGGCGGCTACCACTTGGAGGCGCTGGGGGAGTCGGCAGCAGCTTATGTCGAGCAGTGTGTGGTTTAGATGCTCGATTCTGGATAGAGACTCGGCATAGAATCTGTATCGGCAAGGCCCTACCCTCTAAGAGTCTGTGCCGTGCGCCCGCTACTGTTGCTTTTGCTGCTCACTGCGTGTCAGTCCACACCCCGCCACGTCGTCGATACAGAACGTCTGTTGATGATGGAGCGCTATACCGTGCCCGAAGCCCAGATTGATGTAGCGATGCTGGAGCAACTGCCCCCTGACCCGAAGATGGGGATGTTTGGCATGCAGCCCGTGGCCTCAATGGGTGATAAAGGCATGCCGATGCAAGGACAGTGGCCAAGCGGGCAGGGAATGGCAAAAATGGGCGATAAGATGATGGATCATCACGATATGGCTAAGCCCGATGACAAGATGATGCAGCATGGGATGATGGCTAAGCCCGATGACAAGATGATGCAGCGCGGGATGATGGCTCAGTCTGATACTGCGATGATGTCGAGCATGAGCAAGCCGATGCACACCAGTGATGTGATGACTGATGCCGAGCGTGAGACTTTGCAATCCCTCGCCGAGGAGTCCTCCGGTCCGATGGCTTGGTTGCGGCAGCAGTTCGGTGCATCATCACGCGCAGAGTCACCCGACGCAGCGACTCAGTCAATGATGGCCGGTGGCGACGAAAAAATGATGAGCAGGATGGATGACAGCATGCAAAGGAGCAGCATCGACGGCATGCCACCGGACCAGTCGCCAGGCCAGTCGCCAGGCCTGATGCCAAGTATGGACGAGCAGCAGGGCATGGCAAAGACAGACATGGCGAAACAAGGCATAGGCCTTGTCGGCGGCGCTAAGGCCGCTGTCGCGACGGTGCAAACCTGGCTGAAGCCGCTTGGTATCGGCCCACAAGACCCGCCCACGCAGGGAGACTGCCCAGCGGGAATGTACCAAGTGAGCGGCCAATGTGATGCCGCGCAGCAGTGCTTTAAGCTGTCGCCGACTCTCCGCTGCCGAGGGCTATAGGCAAGCGAGTCGTGCGCTTAGCCGAGGATTTTGTAGCCACGGTTGATCATGCAGTTAGCAAAAACCTGCACTTTGCGCGACTCCGCCTCCTCCCAAGCCGCAGCGCCGCCAGCGACGATACCTAGGCCCGCTGAGCGATCGCGATTGGCCCCCGCGAGATCACCCAATAAGCCACCGACAATGGCGCCAGTGAGAGCGTCGCGACCAGCATTCCCGGCGCCGACCTGCGCTTGGTATTGCTGACACTCGCTGTAGTCTCTCTGGTATTGAGCCGGATTGACACCGGAGCGATCAATGATAGGGCCGGCGGGGGCGGTGGCGCAGCTGGCAAGGGCCGTGGCTGCCAAGAGGGCGAGTACAGGCTTCATGGCAAGGTATTCCAATACAGTGGTGTGCTATCGCAATCCTACCGTGGGTTAGCTGACCCTACACCGTCTGGATAGATAGCTCGGTGTAGCGCTTGCAGCATCAGATGCGAGAGCATTTGGTCGTATCATGTTGCATCTTGTTTGTCTCTATAGGCGCTCGCGATCTCATGCGCATTGATCAACTGCTTTCTCAGTACACCGATTTGAGTCGTTCGCAAGCGCGCCGCGTGCTGCGACGAGAGCGGGTCTTGATCAATGGCGAGCGGGTGCTGGATGCGGCGCAGCGGGTACCGCCAGGGGCGACGGTGACGCTCAATGGCGAGGCGGTGGCGGCCGCGGTGGCGCAGTACTGGATGCTGAACAAGCCCGCTGGCGTGGTCTCGGCGACGCGAGACCGACAGTGGCCGACAGTAATGGGCCTACTACCCGAGGCGGCGCAGGGCACGCATATCGCCGGGCGACTTGATCGCGATACCACGGGCTTGCTGCTGCTCAGTGACGACGGCGCCTGGACACATGCCCTGACCTCGCCTCGGCGCGAGTGCGCCAAGCGCTACGAACTGCACACAGACAAAGATATTCCAGTGGGAGCCATCGAGCGGTTCGCTGAGGGAGTGTGGCTCCATGGGGAGCGGCGTATTACCAAGCCCGCGCAACTGGAGATTGTCGAAGCGCGGCGGGCGTATCTGACGCTTACTGAGGGGCGCTATCATCAGGTCAAACGCATGCTGCACACCGAAGGCTGCGAGGTAAGGCGCCTGCATCGCTGGCAAGTTGGTACGATTGTTCTAGAAGAGGCCCTAAAAACAGGGCAAGCTCGACGCCTCAGTGAGACCGAGATTCTGTCGTTCGGGAACTAAAGCGTCTACCTTTTAGACCTACGCTACAGCTTATTGAGGACCCACCACTATGCTGAATCGCCCCGTCTCTGTTGCGCTCTTGCTCGTTGCGCTATTGACCCATGGCGCCCATGGCGCTCCAGCGCATGGCGTGTCTATGCACGAGCCATTGAAGTACGCCGCTGACTTTACGCACTTTGATTACGTCAACCCCGATGCGCCCAAAGGCGGTGAGCTACGTATGGGGGCGATGGGGACGTTCGACTCGCTCAACCCCTTCACGCTTCAGGGCAATGCTGCGCGCGGTCTGGGGGTGTTGTACGACACGTTGACTCGGCAGTCCTCTGATGAGATTTTTGCTGAATACGGGTTGCTGGCTGAAACGATTGATATCGCCGAAGACAATAGCGCGGTCGAATATGTACTGCGCAGCGAAGCGCGCTGGCACGATGGCCAGCCGATTACGGCGCAAGACGTGGTGTTTTCGTTTAATAAGCTGCGCGAAGAGCTGCCCTTGTACAAACAGTATTACGCCGACGTTGAGGCGGCCACGGCGCTCGATTCGCAGCGGGTACGCTTTGATTTCGTGCGCGATGACAACCCCGAGCTGCCCATGATTATGGGCCAGCTAATCGTGATACCCAAGCACTACTGGAGCGAGCGCGACCTGAGCAAAGCGACTTCTGAGCCACCGCTAGGCAGCGGCGCGTATCGCATCGAGAGCTTTGAGCAAGGGCGCTATATCAGCTATGAGCGCGTAGAAGACTATTGGGGGCAGGACTTACCGGTGAATCGCGGGAAGAATAATTTTGATCGCTTTCGCTTTGATTATTTCCGTGATCGCCAAGTAACGTTTGAGGCGTTTAAAAGCGGGGACTTGGATGTCTACGAAGAAAGCATCTCCAAAAACTGGGCGCTGGGCTATGACTTTCCGGCGCTCAAAGAAGGTTTTGTCAAAAAAGAAGAGCTAGCCGACACCGGTACCCAGCCGATGCAGGGCTATGGTTTTAATACCCGCCG
>CAKZUS010000136.1 GCA_937921805.1 uncultured Granulosicoccaceae bacterium | reverse complement strand
CTGTACGACAAAAAAATCTCTAACATCCGCGAGCTTCTGCCCGTATTGGAGAGCGTAGCGAAAGCAGGCAAGCCACTGCTCATCGTCGCTGAAGACGTCGAAGGCGAAGCCTTGGCTACTTTGGTTGTCAACAGCATGCGTGGCATCGTTAAAGTGTGTGCAGTGAAAGCCCCTGGCTTTGGCGATCGTCGTAAAGCGATGCTGCAAGACTTGGCGATTTTGACGGGCGGACAAGTCATCTCTGAAGAAGTCGGCTTGTCTTTGGACAAAGTCTCTCTCGAAGACCTCGGTTCAGCCAAGCGCATCACTGTTGACAAAGAAAACAGCACCGTCGTTGACGGCGCGGGTGAGAAGTCTGAAATCGACGGCCGTGTTGAGCAGATTCGCGTCCAGATCGAGCAAGCGACTAGCGACTACGATCGCGAAAAGCTGCAAGAGCGTGTGGCCAAGCTCGCCGGCGGTGTGGCAGTCATCAAAGTTGGTGCTGCGACAGAAGTCGAAATGAAAGAGAAGAAAGACCGTGTTGACGATGCCCTGCACGCGACTCGCGCGGCAGTGGAAGAAGGCATTGTTCCTGGCGGCGGTGTAGCGCTCGTGCGTGCGGCAGCTTCGGTTGCAGCCGCTACAGGCGACAACGCAGACCAAGACGCAGGTGTGCAGATTGCTCTGCGCGCTATGCAAGCGCCTTTGCGGCAGATCGTGAGCAATGCAGGTGGCGAAGCCTCTGTCGTGTGCAACGCGGTCGGTCTGTCTGACGGTGCTCAAGGCTACAACGCTGCAAGCGGTGAATACGGCGACATGGTGGAGATGGGTATCATCGATCCCACTAAAGTCACGCGTTCAGCCTTGCAAAACGCAGCCTCAATCGCTGGTCTGATGATCACGACTGAAGCCATGGTGGGCGAGCTGCCGAAGAAAGATGCAGCACCTATGCCTGGTGGCGACATGGGCGGTATGGGCGGTATGGGCGGCATGATGTAAACGCCTCGCGTTTGCACCCTCTGCCGAGTACGCCTCGGTCCTTAAAAGCCCCGCCTAGTGCGGGGCTTTTTTATGCCCGCTTTAGTTTGACCTAGCACTGCCGCCATTGATGGAGGAGTTCCGTAGCTGCTTGGAGTAGGGTGCGTACCGTTTCTGTCGCTGCGGCGATAGGTCTAGCGACCGGGTTAATGGTGATATTGGGCGGGGCCCTGTTCTACCCGCTGCTACGTAGCGCCTATACCAATGAGATGATCCAAGCGCAATGGCAGTCCCCGCATTTTATCGAAAGTGTCGATGTGGCACTGCCCAATGATGCGATGTTGGAGTCTTTCATGGGGCATGGCGATGTGGCGGGCGTTGCCTTGTATGATGCGCGCCTGAGATTGATTGAGGCCAAGGGCCAAGCGGTACGGCAGGCGCCAAGCGTCTTGCTCGATACGGCCTATGCCGCAAACAGGCCCTTTGTTGAAACCGCCTGGGTGCTGCGCCGAGATGATGACTTTGCCTATATCGCGATTGTGGCAGACGCGAGGGCGTTGTACGAGCGCGCCGATGCATTACTGTGGCAGTGGGTGTTGGGCGTGCTGATGATGGCAGTGACTGCGGGCGCTATTGCTAGCGCCTTGGTCTGGAGTCGATTGGTGCGGCCGATGAGAAAAGTCGAAGTCTTCTTACAAGACGACTCTTCGGTGCAGTGGCAAGATCTTGCGGAGATTCGTACTCCTGATATGCGCCGCTTGTTGCGCGCCCTGCACGGGCAGCTGCGTCGCCAGAAAATGATCCGGGCCGAGCTGGAGGCGCAGCGTCAGTCTTTGGAGCACCTAATGCTCCATGATGAGCTGACAGAGCTGCCCAATCGCGCCCATTGTTGCCACTCTCTTGAGCAGTGGCTGCAGGATGAGCGCGGTCGTGGTGGCTTGGTGGTAGTGTTTAATATCGTTGATTTCAAACGCTTTAATGACCAGTTTGGGCAGCGTAATGGCGATATGATGCTGTCGCAGATGGCCAAGCGCTTGCGCCAGTACGCGCTGCCTGAGGCAATGCTGGGGCGTCTGGATGCAGACCGCTTATTGATGCTGGTTCGACAGCCTCATAGCAGTGCGATGGAGCACAGCATTAACCAGATCGTCATGCACTTGTCAGAGCCTTATCTCTGCCAGGGCAGCCGTCGTGTGGTGCGTGTGTGTGCGGGAGTGGTGCAGTTCCCCGATCAGGCTAATAGCGCTGATCTGGCCATAGCCAATGCCTTGCACGCGCTAGGGGTTGCGAAAGACGATAGCGAAATGAAGGTCGCGCACTTTGACGCCGAAGCCCTGCGCTTGGTGCGCGAGCGTGAAGCGCTACGCAATGACTTGTCCATGGCGCTGGAGCGCAAAGAGTTAGTGCTGTTCTACCAGCCTAAAGTCGATGTCTTAACGGGGAAGCTCGTCGGAGCCGAGGCCTTGGTACGGTGGTTTCATCCTGTACATGGCAATGTTTCGCCCGCGGTTTTTATTCCGATTGCCGAAGAGTCAGACGCGATTGTGTCTATTGGCGACTGGATTATGGAGACAGCGGCCATGCAGCTTGAGGTGTGGCGCAAAATAGGTCTCTCTCGGCTGCATGTCGCCGTGAACCTGTCTGCTGTGCAGTTTCAAAGCGGGGATATCGTCGGCAAGATTCATCATTTGTTTCAGCGCTTTCCCATGGCGGCTGAAGCGATGGAGCTGGAGATTACCGAGAGCGCTATGCTGGCAGATATGGACCGTACTTGTATGGCGCTAGAGCGCTTGCGGGAGGCGGGTATGCGGGTGGCGCTAGATGATTTTGGCACGGGCTATTCCTCACTGAGCTATCTCAAAAAACTGCCAGTGAACGCGCTGAAAATCGACCAAGCCTTCGTGTTGAACCTCGTGCGCGATGCCGATGACCGGGCTATCTGTGCCGCCGTGGTGCGCTTAGCCAAGCACTTTGGCATGCAGATTGTGGCGGAGGGCGTCGAGAATGCCGAAAGCATGGAGCTGCTGGGCAAACTCGGCGTCGATGTCGTCCAGGGCTTCCATGTTGGGAAGCCCATGGCCGCTGCGCAGTTTACCCAGTGGTGGATGCAGCACCTGCGCGAACACAGCCGCGTAAGCAGCCTAGAGCCGGTGCGCTCCCGAGCATCATGACGCCTTGGTTAGTTGCGTTCCGGCAGGGCGATCTGGTCGCCGACGGAGTAGCGATAGTCATTGAACACGTGCTCGGCATCAAGCATCTGATAGCTTCCATCCTCGCGCTGGTGTGTGGTGTCTTTGAGTCGCCAGGTGTGGGCACCACAGGTCCAGCAGTCAAAGTTGCGCATGTGGGTACAGAGGCAAGTCTTGTCGGTAACAACGAGGTGCTTTTCTTTGATATCTGGGTTTTGTTGGCGCGTGCGCTCCCAGGCATCGACATAGGCACAGCGGCCATTGGAATCGAGCAAGTAGCCATAGGCTTCGCAGTTGGGGCGAATACCCGAACCGATGGCGGGGCCAGTGGTCAGCATGCGCATGGGGTAGCCCGTTGGCGAGAGCGTATTGACGACGATTTGCTCTTCTGTGGCACTGAAGTATTGTTGTTTCACGTCCTCGGGAAGGCCGCATTCATGTGTGACCGTGAAGCGGGTCGCGACTTGCACTCCGCTGGCCCCTTCGGCGAGAAAGCTCGCGGCCTCGCCGCCGCTGAAAATTCCCCCCGCTGCAAGCACGGGAATATTCAGCTCGTTCTCGCGTACAAATTGCACGACTTCATTGGTGATAGTGCGGAGGTCGTATTGCGGCCACTCTTCAAGGCCAAAACCTAAGTGTCCGCCTGCGAGAGGACCTTCGACAATCACATAGTCAGGCAGTCGGCGCAAGTTTTTGTTTTTGCGCAAAAATAACTGCAGTGCTCGGACCGAAGAGACGATGATTCCGAACAATGCGTCGCGAAAGCGGGAGTGTTCTTGCACAAGTGCCAAAGACCCGAGGTGCAAGCCCGCACTGAGGGTAATGCCGTCGATGCCGGCATCCAGTGCGGCATCCAAACGCGTTTTGAGTGTCTCGCGCGCTCCGTTCATGGTGAGCTTTTCCATGCAGTTCACCAAAATAAGGCCATCGCCCTGCTTGGCCTCCATGGTGCTGTTGACGTGGTTTCTGGTCGCTTCGGCCAGCTCATCCAAGTCAAAGCGCACCCCTGTCTTGTCCATACTGGCGACATTGTGCTTAAAGCGCTTGAGCTTGGTTTTGACAAACTTCGTCGCGTAGCGGCGGTCGGAGACGGTCGGCAACATGGCGTCGGAGATGTGCCCTAAGCCGCCCAGGCGGGCGGCGACCAAGGCCAGGTCTTTGGTAGAGATATCCACGCCCATCCCGCCAATCATGATCGGCACCAGTTGCTTGCCGCCCAGTGGGAGTCGAAAATCATCAACGCGCTGCATAGACGTCCTTAATATCGTGGCTTTCATCGCTCTATTGTATTCATTGTTGCCAAGGAAGCGTGGCGCTTGTGTTGCAAAAAAAGAATCAAAAAAAACAAATCGTCATCGAAAGCACGTGAAAAGCGGTTATTTTTCGAGAATATCTCTATAATGGGGCGCTAACTTCACTGTGGCGACACGTGTTTTGTCTACCCTCCCTAAGGTTTTATTGCTCAACGGCCCCAATCTCAACTTGCTGGGGCGACGCGAACCGGGCATCTATGGCGCGCGTAGCTTGGACGACGTGGTGGACGGCCTATATGAAGAGAGCGCATTATTAGGCCTCCGATTAGAGCACCTGCAGAGTAATAGTGAGGCGGCCCTGATTGATTGCATTCACGCGACAGATGCCTCGGTAGTGGTGATCAACCCAGGGGGGCTGACCCATACTAGCGTGGCCTTGCGCGATGCTCTCGTCGGGGTGGCACTGCCGTTTTTTGAAGTACATCTTTCCAATATTCACGCGCGCGAGCCTTTTCGTCATCACTCCTACTTGTCCGATAAAGCATCAGGCGTACTGGTGGGCTTTGGGCCATTGGGGTATTCACTGGCACTACGGGCTGCAGCGCAGACACTACAAGAGCAAAACTAATGGATATTCGCAAAATAAAGAAACTGATCGAGCTTCTCGAAGAGTCAGCTGTAGCAGAGATTGAGATCCGTGAAGGCGAGGAGTCTGTGCGCATTAGCCGTCATGGGCCACAAGCTGTAGCGGCGCCCGTCGCGGTGCCCGTTGCCGCTCCAGTGGGCATTGCCGCGCCGGTCGCTGCGACGCCTCCTGCCGCTCCCGCTGCAGCGAGCGAGGCGTCGGGCCTAGACCCCAACACCGTATTGGAATCCCCCATGGTGGGTATTTTCTATCGAGCTTCATCGCCGGAGGCCAAGCCTTACGTCGAAGTTGGGGATTCGGTGAAAGAAGGCGACACGCTGTGCATCATTGAGGCGATGAAGATTCTCAACCAGATTGAGGCAGAGAGCACCGGGGTGGTACGCCAGATTCTGGTGCAAGATGGGCAACCCGTCGAGTTTGCTCAGCCGCTGTTTGTTATCGAATAGGGGTAGACCATGATCCGCAAGGTACTGATCGCCAACCGTGGCGAGATCGCATTGCGCATAATGCGCTGTTGTCGTGATTTAGACATCCATACCGTCGCTGTGTATTCGCAGGCTGATCGCGATCTGAAGCACGTGCGCCTCGCCGATGAAGCGGTCTGCATCGGACCCGCCCCTTCAGCAAAAAGCTACCTCAATGTGCCCGCTTTGATCGCCGCCGCTGAGATTACCGGGGCCGATTCGATTCATCCGGGTTATGGCTTTTTGTCCGAAAACGCCGACTTTGCTGAACGCGTCGAGAGCAGCGGATTTACCTTTATTGGCCCCACTGCGCAAGTGATTCGGCTGATGGGGGACAAGGTCAGTGCTATCGCGCAAATGAAAGCGGCGGGCGTACCCTGTGTGCCCGGGTCTGATGGCCCGCTGGATGATAATGATGAGCGCAACCTTCGCTTAGGGGAGCAGATTGGCTACCCCGTGATTATTAAAGCCGCTGGCGGTGGCGGTGGGCGTGGGATGCGCGTCGTGCATTCAGCCGATGCGCTGATTGAGAGCATTGCGCTGACCCGTGCCGAGGCGGATGCAGTGTTTGGCAATCCTGTCGTTTACATGGAAAAATTCCTGGAGCGACCTCGCCACATTGAAGTTCAGGTCTTGGCCGATACCCACGGGAATGCCATCCACCTTGCCGAGCGCGACTGCTCAATGCAGCGCCGCCATCAAAAAGTAGTAGAAGAAGCTCCAGCGCCGGGTATTACAGAGGCGATGCGAGCGGATATTGGTCGTCGCTGTACTGATGCCTGTAAGCGCCTGGGATATCGCGGCGCGGGAACCTTTGAGTTCTTGTACCAAGATGGCCAGTTTTACTTCATCGAAATGAACACCCGTGTGCAAGTCGAGCACCCCGTGACGGAGATGGTCACGGGCGTGGATATCATTCGTCAGCAGATCGAAATCGCCAGCGGGTTGGCTCTGCGATATAAGCAGGAAGATATCAAAGTGCGCGGACACGCGTTTGAGTGCCGTATCAATGCCGAAGACCCCAAGACCTTTATGCCTAGTCCTGGGCGTATTGGGCACTACCATGCTCCTGGCGGCTTGGGGGTGCGCATGGATACGCATATTTATAGTGGCTATAGCGTCCCCCCTCACTACGACTCGATGATTGGCAAGCTCATTGTCAGTGGCAATAGTCGAGAGCGGGCTGCGGCCCGCATGCGCGGCGCGTTGAGCGAAATCCATATTGATGGAATTCGCACCAATATTGCACTGCAACAGCGCATTTTTGATAACCCTGACTTTAATGAAGGCGGCACTGATATCCATTATTTGGAGAAAATGCTGGCGGCCACGAAGGAGTAGCGCGCATGTGGTGGCAGTGGCGTCTACAGCTTCTCGCTGAGCGGGCCGAAACGATCGAAGAGACGCTCTTAGAGTGGGGCGCGCTCAGCGTGACGTATCAGGACGCTGCTGATGATCCGATTCTAGAGCCAGCGCTGGGCACTCACCCACTGTGGAAGCGCTCCGTGCTGCTGGTATTGTTTGATCATGACGCCGATATGGAGTGGCTGCGTGCGCAAGCTCGCGAGTTCCTACAAGCCGAGGAGTGGGAGTCACTGCACTGTGAGCGCTTGCAAGATCAGCAGTGGGAGCGGGCATGGATGGATCACTATCAAGCAATGTGCTTTGGAGGAGAGCCTCCGTTGTGGATTGTGCCCAGCCACTTGCCTGCCCCAGAGCCGCAAGCGTGCAACCTACGCCTTGACCCGGGGTTAGCTTTTGGTACGGGAACGCACGCGACCACGGCGATGTGCTTGCGCTGGATGGCTGAGAACCGTATGCCACCGACAGTGCTTGACTATGGCTGCGGCTCTGGTGTGCTGGGGGTGGCTGCGGCGCTGCTTGGGGCCGCGCAAGTGCAAGCGGTAGATATTGACGCGCAGGCCGTGCAGGCCACTTTGGACAATGCGCGTGCGAATAATGTAACCATTGAGGCGAGTCTGCCAGGAGAGGCCAGCTTGCATGCCGCGCAGCTAGTGCTTGCAAATATCTTGCTCGAACCGCTATTGCTACTGCGTGAGCCGCTATCGCGCTTGACGCAAGCTGGAGGCGTATTGCTGATGACGGGAGTGTTAGCGCGCCAGGTGCCTGCCCTGGTGCAAGCCTATGCGCCGGACTTTACGCTGGAAGTTGCCGCCGAAGACGACGGCTGGGCGCTAGTATTGGGTATTCGTACCGCCTAGGCGTGGCAGCATGAGCGCGCACCAACATACCCAATGCCCGATATGTGAAGCGATTTTGCAAGTCGATGCGCGTATGTTGGTCGCCAACGACACCCGTGTGCGCTGTGGTGAGTGTTTGGCGGTGTTTAGCGCGGGTGAGCACCTGATTGGGGACTATACCTCGCGCGGTACGCTGACCGAAGATGAAATGCACGACAATTGGGCCGAAGAAACACTCTCAGAGGTGTCTCCAGAGCTCTTGGCGCGCATTGATGAAGCACTGGGTATGTCCGGCACGACGGCTAGCGCTGCATCCCTGTCTGCTCCTCCGTCTGCTCCCTCGCCTGCTCCCTCACTTGGCCCTGCATCGAATCCTCCGGCCGCTTCTCTCGCGGCGACTCCAGTTGTTTCGCCCAAGCCCCCTGCCGCACAGCCGCCTAAAGACCAGCACGCCGTTGCGGGTATTCATCCGGCTGCTCCCTCTGCGGTGCCGCCCAAGCTGCAGGAGGCCTCGGAAGAGGCGGGCGCCCGCATCCCGCGACGCCATCGAGGCAACAGTCTTGTGGCCGGCGAATCAGGGCACTGGAGGCAGTCTGTGCTAGGGGAGACGCCTGTGCGTAGAGACAGGGCTAGCCTCATGCTGTTGAGCTTTGTTCTGCTGGTGCTGACTTTTGTTGTGGTGCTGAGCATGAGCTTTGTGAACCGCATATCGTGGGCGCAAGAGGCCAGCATGCGGCCACTGGTCTTGATGAGCTGTGCGGTACTGGGATGCCAGGTGGAAGCGCGCCGCGATTTAAGCGCATTGAAAAAGCTCAGCGAGCGTATTTTCGAGCACCCTCGCATTGATAATGCCTTGGTTGTGACCGTGCGGCTGCGCAACGATGCGAGCTTTGCCCAGCCCTATCCTATTTTGATTGTGACGCTCTATGATCTGGCAGGCAACACCGCTGCCACTGGGACATTTAGTCCTCAGAAGTATCTCAGTGATTTTCGCGAAGGGCGGCTGATGCAGCCTCAGCAAGAAGTGGAAGTCACGCTTGAGGTGGCCGATCCGGGACCGGCAGCAGGGGGGGGCGATGTAGTGTTTCGTTGAACTTTGCGAAGTGCGGGCTTGGACCTAAGCGCGTTCTGCATGTATCATTTCGCGTTCCGCTTTGCTGTGCGCTTGTATGTATATCGCTGGCTACCACCTGCCCAATCCCGTATTGCTCGCGCCGATGGCGGGGGTCAGTGACTTGCCGTTTCGGCAACTATGTAGCGAGCTAGGCGCTGGGGCCGTCGTGTCGGAGATGGTCAAAGCCAATACCTTGCTTTTCGCGACCACGAAAACTCAAAAACGACTCGATTGCAGTGGAAGCGTGGGGCCAAAGATTGTCCAGATTGTCGGCAATGACCCCGAGCAAATGGCGCTCGCTGCTCGCATGAACGTCGACTTGGGCGCGCAGGTGATTGATATCAATCTCGGCTGCCCAGCGAAAAAAGTATGCAATAAACTCGCAGGCTCAGCATTGTTAGCCGACCCCGAGCGGGTGCAACGCATCTTACGCGCGACAAAAAATGCGGTCGATGTGCCCGTGACGGTCAAAATTCGCACTGGGACTAGCCCCATGCAGCGCAATGCCATTGAAATTGCCCGCATCGCAGAGGGAGAAGGCATGCACTGGTTGACCGTGCACGGGCGCACTCGGGCTGACCGCTTTCAGGGGCATGCGGAGTATGATTCGATTGCGGCAGTGGTCGATGCCGTATCGATTCCTGTGATCGCCAATGGCGATATCACCAACGCGTTGCGCGCCGCCAAAGTGTTGCGTTATACGCGCGCTCAGGCCATCATGATCGGGCGAGCTGCGCAGGGCAATCCCTGGATTTTTCGCGAAATCACCCATTTTCTAGCGACCGGCTGCGAGCTAGCGCCGCCCAGCCCATCTGAACGTTTACAGGTGCTGCTGCGCCATCTTGATGCCTTATATGCTTTTTACGGAGAAGAAAAAGGAGTGCGTATTGCGCGGAAACACATCGGCTGGTATGCCCGTGGACAACACGATGCGCAGCACTTGCGCGCTCAAGTCAATGCT
>CAKZUS010000135.1 GCA_937921805.1 uncultured Granulosicoccaceae bacterium | reverse complement strand
CGCAGCGATGGCGGCAGCCAAAATCCTCCTAACCGACGACTTCGCCAGTTTTATACGCCTGCGTCAAAATCACCGCATCGCTGGTGGCAGCCATCGCGTCTTTGAGATCGCAAATGGGCGCCGTGCCAGTGTGGGCGCAGTCAACAAAGGCTTGGGCTTCGATACGAAACGCATCTTCAAAGCGGCCAAAGAAGTCTTGCACACACTCTGTACGCGCGCCAGCGCGATCGCAAATCTGCACGCGGGTGGCTGAGGGGGTGTGCCCGATTTTGAGAATGCCCTCGGTACCGACAATCTCGGTGCGAGTATCGTGGCCGTGCTGCGCGGTGCGACTGGCAAAGAAGTAGGCATTGCCGCCGTTGGCGTATTGGCACAGCGCCGATGCATTGTCAGCATCGTTGTATTGCTCAAAGCCTTTGTGCTTGTAGCAGCCGCCAATGGCAAAGGCACGGGTCATTTCGCTACCGAGATACCAGCGTGCCAGGTCGAGATCGTGTACCCACATGTCGTGCACAAACCCGCCACTGGTGGCGGTGAAGGGTATTTGAAACTCTGCAAAATCATCCAGATCAACCGTTTGCGAACGCACTAAAATGGGCTGTCCAATGGCCCCGGCGTCGATGAGTCGGCGCGCCTCTGCATAGCTGGGATCGAAGCGGCGCACAAAGCCAATGGTCGCAATCTGCTGCGGATAGCGAGCGGCCACATCGACGACTTTTTGGCAATCTTCGACATTCAGAGCCAAGGGCTTCTCGCAGAATACATGTTTGCCTGCTTCGAGCGCCTTGATAATCTGCTCGGCGTGCAAGCTGGTCGAGGTCACCAAAAACACCGCTTCGATATCAGCCTGGGCCAGCATCGCATCATAGTCTTGGTAGGTGTCGCGAATATTGAGCGTATTGCGGGCGAAGTGGAGCTCGTCTTCGACAATGCTACACGCCGCCGTTACGCTCGCGCCGCTCACGCGGTGCACTAGATTCTCGGCGTGGCGCTTGCCCAGTCGACCCAGGCCGACGATACCGATTTTGAGATTTTGCATAATTACATTCCGATTCAGGAGGTGCGCGCAGGCCAGTGCTGTCTCATCAAGAAGGCTCTCCGAGTTCTCAGAGACTCAGGGACGCTGGCGCTGCGCCAAGGCGTCTAGGCAGTCGCTGAAGGCATCCAGGCTCCAGCCCTGCGCTAGGGCTTGGTGAAAAAATTGGGCTTGTGTTGTCGGAGCCAAGCCGCCTTCTGGGGGATTACGGTCCAGATTGCCTGGAAACGCATACCCTTCGGCACAGGCGGCAATGGCGGCGTGGCGGCGCTGTCCCTGCACACGATGGATCTGGGGATAAATCGCTTTGCACAGAGCGCTGCGGTCGATGTTCTCCATGGCCCGACCGTAGGCTGAGCTGATTTGCACCAGATTCGCCATACGCTCAATGGCCGCGCTGGTATTGCTGCCTGCCGCATGAAACAAGGCAGGACTGAAAAACAAGGCATCGCCTTTGTTCAGCGCCACTTGCACACAGTGCTGCTCAAAATACTCACGATGCGCCGCGTCGCGCCAAGCCAAATAACCGGCGCGATACTGCTGGCTGCCTGGTAGAAGCTTGGTGGGACCGCTTTCGATTGGCATATCTACGTGGGCGATCGCCCCCTGTAGGGTCAGCGCCGCAGAGAGGTCATGCACGTGTTGCGGATAGCGCGCGCAGTCTTCAGCGCTCTGAAAACCCAGGTGATAGTCGCGATGTGCTTGCTGTGCTTGCCCGCCCGGTCGCACCAGATTAACCTGCGCAGTCATCTGATAATACGGCCCTAGCCAGGCCTCACAGACCGCATCAATGGCCGCATTGCCGTGATAGCGCACAAACACCTCGGGCGCGCGCAAAGCCAGCTTTTGTAGCGAGTTCCAGACGCGGTCGTTATTTCCTGCCGCCGCGAAATGATCCGCCTCGCTGCGCCCCGCCTGTTTTTCTTCGGCGATGATGG
The DNA here is from genome assembly GCA_937921805.1 of uncultured Granulosicoccaceae bacterium. Classification (GTDB taxonomy): domain Bacteria; phylum Pseudomonadota; class Gammaproteobacteria; order JABXHR01; family JABXHR01; genus CAKZUS01. The sequence continues at coordinate 2,999 of CAKZUS010000135.1, read as the reverse complement.
CGTTAAACACAGCGGTCGCGGCGTCTACGCTCGCCAAATCATCGGCATAAGCACCGCGCAAAACCAACACCCCTGCCCCGTCGAGCAATATGCGGCTCCATTCGTCCATCAGAGCATCGCGCTGCGAGGTATCACTCCAGTCTGTGGCGGCGACATCGTACTCGGCAATGCCCGCACTCACGGCGCTAGCCATCGGCGTCGCCGGTCGCTGAGCCGTGTGACAGGCGCGTAGCGCGTCGATGCTCGGGCTTGCCAGTCTCATGCTTGCGCGTCTCGATGCACAATCCACTCGTGATCAGGATGGTTCACAAAGCGCCACTTGCGCAACGGCCCCGCCATCACGTTGAGGTAGTACATTTCGTAGCCATAGGGCGATCCCACGGGGTGGTGGCCTTTGGGAACGAGCACCACATCATGGCTAGACATGGAGATTGTCTCGTCGAGGCTGCCGTCTTCGGTGAAAACGCGCTGATGACCGTAGCCTTGCTCGGGGTTGAGACGGTGGTAATACGTTTCTTCGAGGTAGGTAATATTCGGGTAGTCGTCTTCATCGTGGCGATGCGGCGGATAGGACGACCAGTTTCCAGCGGGGGTAAACACCTCGGTGACCAGCAAGCTGTCAGCAACCTCGCGGTTTTCCATGGCGATATTGTGGATGTATCGGGTATTAGTCCCCTGGCCGCGCGTGTCCATCTGGATCCCTTCCGGGCCTAGGCGCTGCGCTTTGTGACCACTGTGTCCGGGCGCGCTGCATACCGCCAGTGTGCAGTCGGTGCTCGCCACGGCGCTCCACTGGCTGTCGTTCGGAACATAGGCGCAGTGCGGAGGCAGCTTTTCAAACACATTCATGCGCTCGCCCATCTCGCCGAAGTCCACCCCGCCGCCATTGATATGCGCGCGGCCTTCGACCAAGACCAGAATCACTTCGCGCTCACCCGTTTGCTCTTGCACGCTGTCTCCTGCTTTGAGCCGATACAGCCCAAAGCCGACATAGCCCCAATTGGCACTGGCAGGGGTTATGTCGTGCACTTTGCCCTGCTCGCCCTGCGGGCGGCGGTGTAGCGCACTCATGCTTCACCCCGACCTGAGTCCTGATCAATACTTCGGTCAAGACCGGCAGCGCGCGACATCGCCTTGAGAGTGGTCAAGCCCAGCGATTGATAATGCAGGGGCTCGCGCACGAGAGAGTCTTGTTCCGCTTCGATGACAATCCATCCCTGATAGCCGGCATCGGCAGCGACTTTCAGCACTGGCGGAAAATCTACCCCGCCCTCGGTGTCACCCGGTACCGTAAAGACCCCGCGCTTAACGGCTTCGAGGAACGACAAGCCCTCGTCCCAGACTTGTTGCATGATGTCAGGACGGACGTTTTTGGCGTGCAGGTGCCCGAGCCGATGCGCATGGCGCGCCAGTACCGCAGCCGGATCACCGCCGCCAAAATAACAATGCCCCGTGTCAAACAGCAGTTGCGTATGGGGACCAGTATGTTCCATCAACAGGTCATACTCGTCTGGGGTTTGCACCACGGTTCCCATATGCGGGTGGTAGACCAGCGGCAAGCCCTGAGACGCGGTGTAGTGGGCTACCGCTTCGATCTTGGCGCCGAATTCGCGCCACTCGTCCAGGCTCAGTGAGGGCCTATCGGCCAGCGGCGTCGTGAGCGAGCCATGCACGGTATTGGACGTCTCGCTCCCAATACACACGGTGCAGCCCATGGCCTTGAGACGCGCCAGATGCGGCTTGATCGCGGCGATCTCCTCCTCGACCGAGTTCACCAGCAGGTTCAGGCTATACCAAGCCGAGACAAAATCGAGACCGTGCGGATCGAGCACAGCGCGCAAAGCCTCTGGCTCTTGTGGAAAGCGATTGCCGTTTTCGATGCCATCAAAGCCAATCTCGCCCGCTTCGCGCAGGCATTGTTCTAGCGAGATATGCGCGCCGATGCTCGGATCGTCGTCGTTGGTCCACGCAATGGGGTTGGTGCCGTAGCGGATCATAGTGCGTTCCTTTTATCGCGGTTGGCGACGTAGGCGTCGCGCGCTTGTTGTACCCCTTCGCGTTCCGAGACCTCGGGCACGGCCACTTCCCACCAACTCCCGCCATGGGGGGTGCTGGGGTAGGGGTCGGTATCGATCACGACGACGTAGGGGCGATGAGAGGGTTTAGGCGCCGCCAGGGCGGCTTCAAGTTCGGCGATATTCGCGACTTTTTGGGCCTGCGCGCCGAGGCTCGCAGCGTGTGCGGCAAAATCGATGTGACTGGGATTGACGACCCCCATGGTGTGGTCGAGCAAGTTATTGAACTCTGCGCCCCCCGTGCCCCGTTGTAGCCGATTGATACAGCCAAAGCCCCGGTTATCAGTAATCACCACGGTGAAAGCCACGCCCATCGTCGCAGCGGTAGCCAGCTCAGAGTTCATCATCATATAGCTGCCATCGCCGATCATGCACACGACATCGCGCTCGGGGGCGGCCATTTTTATCGCCATCGCTCCGGCGATCTCATAGCCCATGCACGAAAAGCCGTATTCCATATGGTAGCTACCCGGGCGGCCCGCTTTCCAGAGCTTGTGTAGTTCCCCCGGCATGGTGCCCGCCGCCGACATCACGACCGTATCGGGACCCGAGGCACGTTGTACGGCTCCGACCACTTGCATATCAGTCGCGAGGGCCTCGGCTTGCGCGGGCGGTGCATCAGTAAGCGGATCTACTGCAGCAAACCAACGGGTTTTAAGGCCAGCATCGGGAGCCGGAGCCTGATGATCGCCCAGTGCCGCACTGAGCGATTCCAGACAAGATTGCGCGTCGCCTTGCACACTCTGTGCGTGATGCTTCATCGCATCGTAGGCCCCTGCATTGATCGAGATCAAGCGACGCTGAGGGTTCTCAAAAATACTCCAACTGCCCGTCGTGAAGTCTTGCAAGCGGGTGCCAAGCCCCAATACAACGTCGGCCTGATTGCACAGGGCATTGGCACTGTCAGCCCCAGTGACGCCTACT
>CAKZUS010000134.1 GCA_937921805.1 uncultured Granulosicoccaceae bacterium | reverse complement strand
GGTTGGCCTGCGATCAATTTTTTCTTTAATACCTCCATCGACGAGGCCAATGCTGTGGGCATGGACGACCCCTGGTCGCGCCCTGGGGACTATGTCATGTTGCAGGCGCTCACGGATTTGGTGTGCGTCTCGACGGGTTGCCCCTGCGATGTAGACCCAGCCAATGGTTGGAACCCCACTGATATTCAAGTGCGCGTCTACGACAGCAAGGCGCGCTTCAAACGCTCAATTGGCTACCGTAAAACCGCAGAGTCTCCCGTGGAACACACTATCGAAACCGGCTTTCACGCCGCCTTCGCCGCCCATGCGCGCGATTTTGTTGAGTACAACGGCTATTGGTTGGCCGCGGAGATGAACCAGACCGGAGCCGTGGGCGAGTACTGGGCTTGCCGCGAGAAGGTCGCCATTATGGACTTGTCGCCGCTGCGCAAGGTCGAGGTCACTGGCCCTGATGCCGAGGCGCTGATGCAGTATTGCGTGACTCGCAATATGAAAAAACTCGATGTCGGCCAAGTGGTCTATACGGCCATGTGCTATGAGCACGGCGGCATGATCGACGACGGTACGGTGTATCGACTCGGGGCGGATAATTTTCGTTGGGTTGGGGGCTGCGATAGCTCCGGGCTATGGCTGCGAGAACAAGCCGTCAAGCTGGGCCTGAACGCCTGGGTACGCAACTCCACTTCGCAACTATGCAATGTCGCGGTGCAGGGGCCGCTCTCGCGCGCGATGCTGCAAAAAGTATTCTGGACGCCGCCGCAGCAGCCCACGATAGAGGAGCTGGGCTGGTTTCGCTTTAGCATTGCACGCATCGGTGATTTTCACGGCGCTGCCTGCGTGGTCAGCCGCACCGGCTACAGCGGCGAGCTAGGCTACGAAGTGTTCTGCCACCCCAAGGACGCGCAAACAGTATGGGACGCGCTGTGGGAGGCTGGAGAGCCGCTGGGCCTGCAGCCGCTGGGACTCAATGCGCTCGATATGCTGCGCATCGAAGCGGGGCTGATCTTTGCGGGCTATGAGTTCTCGGACCAGACCGACCCCTTTGAGGCGGGAATTGGCTTTGCGGTGCCGCTGAAAAGCAAAACAGATGATTTCTGTGGCCGTGAGGCCTTACTGCGCCGCAAAGCGCACCCACAGAAAAAGCTCGTTGGCCTGGATATCGAGGGCGGTGTGGTGCCGGTGTCGGGCGATTGTGTGCGCATAGGCCGCGCCCAGGTCGGAGAGATTACCTCCGCCGTGCGCTCGCCCATCTTGGGCAAAGTGATTGCCCTGTGCCGCATTGATATTGCGCACAGCGAGCTGGGCACAGAGGTCGAGGTGGGGCAGTTGGACGGGATGCAAAAACGCCTCAGCGCACAAGTCGTCGGTCTCTCGCACTTTGATCCAGGCAAGAAACGCGTGCGAGGCGAGTATGGCGACTGATATGGTGACTGAGCTGAAGTCAGTGAGCTAAGGCGAGTGAGCTGAGACAAGTCGAAATGGGCTGAAGCGGGCTGAAAAGCATAAAGCATAAAGTGTAAAGTATAAAGTTGTACTTTATACTTTATGGAATGTACGAAACACTGACCCAGAAGAAAGCCGCCCTGGATGGCTTTCGACCATTGCCCCCCGAGCTGGTCTCTAATCTTGATGATTGGTTCCGGGTGGAGTTGACCTATAGCTCCAATGCCATCGAAGGCAATACGCTCACGCGCCAAGAAACGGCGTTGGTCGTGGAAAAGGGACTCACTGTACGTGGCAAGAGCCTCAGCGAGCACCTAGAGGCGCACAATCATGCCAAAGCCTTAGACTTTGTGCGCAGTATGGTTGAGCGCCCAAGAGAGGCCTTTAGTGAGCTAGATTTGCTGCGTTTGCATGGTCTGATTCTGCAGGGGATTGATGACCAGAACGCCGGTCGCTACCGCAGCGTGCCCGTGCGTATCTCCGGCTCTATGGTCGTGCTGCCCAACCACGTCAAAGTACCGCGTCTGATGGCTGATTTTATTGATCAAGTGCTGGTGCATTCGCAAGGACAGCATCCTGTTGATGTCGCCACGCGTGCGCACTACGAACTAGTGACGATCCATCCCTTTGCCGATGGCAATGGCCGCACAGCGCGGCTGCTGATGAATCTCTTGCTGATGCAGCAAGGCTATCCGCCCGCGATTATTGCAATGCGCCAGCGTGAGCGCTACATCTCTAGCCTAGAGAAGGCTCAGCTTGGCGGTTCGCGAGAGGATTTCGATAAGATTATTGCCCGCGCCGTCGAGCGCTCGCTCGATCTGTATCTGCGTGCAGCGAAAGGCGAGGACGCGCCACAGGCAGCCCCGACAGCAGGGCTATTGCGAATTGGAGAGTTGGCGAAGATCACCAGCCAGACAGTGCCGACGATTCGATACTGGACACAGCATGGATTGCTGCGCATTGCGAACCGTACCGACGGCGGATATACGCTCTATGAGAAAACGCAAATCAACAGGGTAGAGCAAATTGTGGCACTCAAAAAACAGCGCTGGAGCCTAGCGGAGATCAAAGCCCAGCTTGACTCAAGTTAACTTGCCTCAGGTTAACTTGCCTCAGGTTAACTTGCCCCAGGCTAGCTTGCTAGCGCGTACCAAATAGCCGGTCTCCGGCGTCGCCCAATCCTGGCCGAATATAGCCGTTCTCGTCGAGGTGGCTATCGAGCGCTGCGCTATAGATAGTGACATCGGGGTGCGCAGACTCCAATGCAGCGAGCCCTTCGGGTGCACACACCAGAGTGAGGGCGCTAATGCGCTGGGCGCCGCGTTCCTTGAGCAGAGTAATGCAGGCGGCGAGCGAGCCACCCGTAGCGA
>CAKZUS010000133.1 GCA_937921805.1 uncultured Granulosicoccaceae bacterium | reverse complement strand
AGACTTTGGTGACGCTGATCTCGATGCGGCACTGGCCTTTTTTGCTCAGCGGCAACGGCGCTTCGGAGGCCTATGATTCAGCGTGTTCTCACCGGAATTGCTCTGGTGGCGGTGGTGTTACTGTCATTCAGTATTCTCACTTTCGACGTCTTGCGCTGGGTGGCGCTGCCTATCATGGCTCTTGTGCTGTGGGAGTGGTGGGGCTTGCGCACGATGGCGTGGTGGTGGCGCGTGGTGTTGTGTTTTTTGCCTCTGATATTGCTGGCGCTGCAGATCTTGGGCTATGGCATGGCCGCTCCGATTCTTGCCCTGCTGGGCTCTCTAGTTTGGGCCGGAGCAGGGTTGCTTATGGTGACTGGGCGCGTGGCGCGGACGATGGCCGCGACGCCGCGTTGGACGCATGATATTTTTGTTGTGGCCACTGTTGGCATCGCTATGGCCTTGATGGCAGAGATGTCGCTGCTCTCACAGCAGGCCAATGGCTTATTGCTTGGCACCATGGCAGTGGTGTGGCTGGCCGACTCGGGGGCGTACTTTGCTGGTCGTCGCTATGGCCGACATTTGTTAGCTGCGGCACTGAGCCCCAAAAAGACCTGGGAAGGTTTGTGGGGTGGGTGGGTCGCTGCAGTGCTTTTTGCACTCGTGTGGATTGGGGTGGCGCCCGATACGCTGGGTTCTGTGTCGCCGATGACTTTTTTGCTCGCTGCGGCGCTTGCCGCGCCGGTGTCGGTGTTGGGCGATTTGGTCGAGAGTGGATTTAAGCGCCATTATCAGGTCAAAGACAGCGGCGGATTACTCCCGGGGCATGGCGGTGTGTATGACCGCGTTGATGGTTTGGTCGCTGCTATACCACTGCAGTGGGGGCTGTACGTTTGGCTGAGCTAGTCCCTCAGTCTGTGGCAGTGCTGGGGGCGACGGGATCAATTGGCCGCTCGACACTGCAAGTAGTGCGCGAAAATCCGCACTTGCGCGTGGGCTTGCTCGCGGCAGCACGCAGCAGTAAGGCGATGCTAGCGCTGTGCCAGGAGTTCTCCCCAAGCGTTGCCTGGATGGCTGACCCGAAGGCCGCTACAGCACTCGCCCAAGAATTATCCGGGTCGACGACCCAAGTACTCACTGGCGCCGATGAACTGGATGCGCTCTGCACCGAGCACGATATTATCGTGGCGGGAATTGCCGGGGTCGCTGGGCTGCGCTCGTCACTGGCCGCCGCGCGCAGCGGCAAGCGGGTGTTGCTGGCCAATAAAGAATCGCTGGTGGCAGCCGGCGAGGGATTTATGCGCGTTCTGCGTGCGCACGGGACGACCTTGCTACCGATTGATAGCGAGCACAATGCGTTGTTTCAGTGCCTGCGCAGCGATGCGCTAGGGCGTGTGCAGCTCGATGGTGTGCAAAGTCTCACGCTGACCGCATCGGGAGGCCCTTTTCGCACCTGGAGTGCAGAGGCGATAGCGTCTGCATCCCCTGAGATGGCGCTTGCACATCCCAATTGGTCTATGGGGGCCAAAGTTTCGATTGATTCGGCTTCGATGATGAACAAAGGCCTAGAGCTGATCGAAGCCTGTCATTTGTTCTCGCTTGCGGAGTCACAGGTGCGCGTGGTCATCCACCCGCAGAGCATTGTGCATTCGATGGTGGACTACATCGACGGCTCCAGTATTGCGCAGTTGGGTTGGCCCGACATGCGCACCCCCATTGCCCATGCCCTCGGGTGGCCACAGCGTATTGCCTCAGGGGTCGAGCGATTAGATCTGACCCAGTTGCAAGGTCTGGAATTCTCAGAACCAGACCTGCAGCGCTTTCCTAATTTAGCTCTGGCGCGCGTGGCCATGCGAGCTGGCGGTGCCAAGCCCGCTGTGCTCAATGCTGCCAACGAAGTTGCTGTAGAGGCGTATTTAGCGGGTCAATGCCGCTTTGATGCGATGCCGCAACTGGTAGAGCGCGCGCTAGCCAGTGATCTGGGGTCTGGTGTGGTCATATCCGATGGCGACTGGGAGTCAGTGATGTCTTTGGACCAGGAAACACGCCAGCAAGTGGCAAATTGGCTTCCTAGTCGGAATGTGTCGAATTGAGGAGTGTCGCTGGGGTGTGTCGGGTCAGTGTGTATCGGGCCAGCGTATATCGGGTCAGTGTGTATCGGGTCAGTGTGTATCGGGCCAGCGTGTATCGTGAATAAGCGAGAAAAAGAGTGATGGATTTACTGATGACAGCTGCAGCATTTTTCGCTGCAATCTTGGTGCTGGTAGCGATACACGAAGCGGGACATTTTTACGTCGCGAAGTGGTGCGGTGTAAAAGTGCTGCGCTTTTCAGTCGGCTTTGGGCCGACCTTGCTGCGCCGGCGTGGGCGCGATGGTGTGGAATACGTCTTGGCCGCGCTGCCGCTGGGCGGCTACGTCAAAATGCTGGACGAGCGCGAAGGCAATGTCGACCCTAGCGAGCGCCATTTGGCCTTTAACCGCCAGCCCCTTCGACAGCGGGTGGCTATCGTCGCTGCTGGACCATTGGCGAATTTTATTCTCGCGGTTTTGATGTTTGCAGCGGCGTATGGGGTCGGGGTGCCGGGGATGGCGCCTGTGCTTGATAAGGCACCAGTGGGGAGTGTTGCAGCGAGCGCATCGATTGAGGCGCAAGATCAAGTGCTGCGGGTCAATGGGAGCGAGATTCATGGCTGGTCGGGATTACGCTTAGGGCTTCTAAGCGCTGCAGTAGACGGCTCAACGACGCAGCTGAGCTTGCGCCGCGCGGACGGAAGCCTAGTCGAGACGACGGTCGAGGCATTGCCGCAAGACTTATTGCAAGACGAAGGCGATTGGTTGCCGGGATTGGGTTTTAATGCCTGGATGCCGGAGGTCGAGCCGGTCATTGGCGCGCTGG
>CAKZUS010000132.1 GCA_937921805.1 uncultured Granulosicoccaceae bacterium | reverse complement strand
ACCGTGGTGCTCGACACGGACGGCAAACCCAGTGCCTTGACGCTGGACGAGCTTAAGGCAGAAATATCAGCAACGGCGGCCTTTGCGCCGATCATTGCACAGTCACAAGGGAGCGGTAGCGGTGCAACCCGTCCCAACAGCAGCGGCGGTGCCGTCAAAAAACGCGGCGACATGACGCCGAGCGAAAAAGCGGAATTTGTCAATAAAAACGGGCAAGACGCATTTTTAAAACTACCGAGATAATAGAAAATGGCTACGACGACCAATAGTGATGTGATCATCAACAACACGCTTGCGCAAACCGCTTACTTCGAGCGCGTGCAAGACGTGGTTGATGTCTTTAATGGGGCTTCCCAAGGTGGGTTGCGACTCGTGAACGAGTCTATTCCTGGGGACTTGCGCAAAGCCTCTTACTACGAGCTAGGCGGGGAAATCGCTCACCGAGATGTCAACAGCACCGACGCTGTGACCGCCGAGCGCATAGGCATGACCGAGCATGTGGGCGTGAAAACCCCGTTTCGTTTTGGACCATTCAGCGCGACCGAAGAGGCCTTTAAGCGCCGTGGTCGCAGCGTGGAGGAGTTCAGCATGTTGGTGGGGGCGAGCTACGCTGACGCGGAGATGGCCGGACAGATTCGCTACGCGGTGGCGGCGGTGACGGCGGCCATTGGCAGCAATGCGGCCATGAACGTGAGCGCCGCCGCGTCCGATGGGCGCAAACTCGTTACCAAGGCGCTGCGCCCGATGGGGGACCAGTACGGGCGTCTCAAAATTCTGTGCATGGATTCCGCGACGTATTTTGACCTGGTTGATACGTCGATTGATAACAAATTATTCACCGAGGCCGACCAATCTATCTATGGGGGTACGCCTGGAACAATGGGTCTGCCGGTGCTGGTGTCGGACCGGATGGCGGCTAATACTATCCTGGCGCTACAGCCGAGCGCGGTGACGATTACTGTATCGCAGGCGCCAGAGTTTCGGAGCTACGCCGTAAACGACCGCGAGAACCTGATGATCAACTGGCGCGCTGAGGGCGCTATGAATATCGACGCTTTGGGCTACAGCTACAATGAATCCGCAGGCATCAACCCCAACCTTGCAACCCTTGGAGCGGCGGCTAACTGGTCGAAAGTTGCAACGAGCAACAAGATGACCGCTGGCGTTGTCATCAACATCGGGCCATAGCAATGCGAAAACTGTACTACACCACGGGGGCGTACTGCCCCCCGGACGCGTCCGCGCGTAACCCTGATTTTTACGACGGTCCGGAGCGCAGCGCGGCGCGCGTTGTGATCGACGGGGATTTTCCCTGGATCAAATACGACTATGAGTCGCTGGGCGTTGAAGTCTCAGCCCCTGAGGAGCCTGAGGAGCCTGAGGAGCCTGAGGAGCCTGAGGGGCCTGAGGAGCCTGAGGGGCCTGAGGAGTCTGAGGGGCTTGGACTATCCGAGGCGCTGGCGCAGCTCGATCACGGCAATGATGCGCATTGGACGAAAGGCGGCTTACCGTCCGTAAAAATCGTCGAAGAGATTCTCGGTGATGCGTCCATTGACCGCGCCGCCATTGAGGCCATCGCGCCGGACCTTAAACGAGAGCAGTAAAAATGGAAATCTTCATCGAAGACGGGCAGGGTCGGCAGTTTGCCAATAGCTACGCGACGGTTGAGCAATTGCGCAGCCACGCGCAGTACCGAGGCGTCGACCTACCTGAATCCGATGATGATTGCATTGTGCTGCTTGTCAAAGCGATGGATTACCTGGAATCGCTAGGTAATCGGTACCTCGGGGAAAAGGCCACGGATAACCAGCCCCTGCAGTGGCCGCGCCGCGATGTGGTGGGCTATCCCACGCCTGGGGAGTTGTACCCACCTGACCGAATCCCGTGGAACCTGGAGCGCGCGCAGCTTGTGTTAGCGATCAAAGCCCTCAACTACGACCTCTTGCCCGATACCATCAAGACCGGCATCAAGCGTGAAAAGATTGACGTAATTGAGCTCGAGTATGACCCAGACGCGACGGTGCAGCACTCTTTTGCGGGGGTGGAGGCGCATTTGCGGGATTTGATCAGATGGGAGACGTTGCCGCTCACGTTGACGCGCGTCTAACTCCCAAAAAAACAATGAAAAAAGAAGAACCTTTGCTGGCTGCTATTGCAGCCCTGCAGGTGCTGGCGTGCGCCCGTGCCAAAGAATACATCGACAACCAACGCCAGCCAAATTGCCGATGTGGCGAGCCGGTGTCTAGCCATGTTTGGCTGGCCGTGATCGTAATGCTCCAAGTGCTGGACCTTTTAATTACTGGATATTTAGTATGTCTCAAACCCTAAGTCAGGAATCCGCTCAGCAAATGCTGGCGACCATGCAGAAACTCTCGCTCGACGCGCAAACTACCGCAAAGTGGTACATGGACGGGCAATTCGCCCTGCTCGAGCAGAAAATCAACGACAGCAAAGGCGACAGCACGCAAAAGCTGGCCGACCTGGAGAACATGCACAAGCTGTTTTTCAGCGCGGTGGAGAGCCTCGATGGCAAGAAAGATGGGAAGATCGAATTACAACCCTTCTTGGATTCCATTATTGCGAATGTCGCCTCTAACAAGACGCTGATTGATGCGGCCACCGTGGCCGTCGAGACGCTCGAAACCGCGATGAACAAAGAAGTGCAAGACCGCATTGCGCAGGGCACTACGTTGAGCACTCTCGTTGAGACGGTGCGCAGCAACCTGCAAACCCAGATCAGCTCACTCAAGGATCGTGTGCGAGCGCTTGAAACCGGTGTGTCCGACTTGACGGAGTGGGCCACTACCCTGACTGAGGGGGTGCCCGCCATGTTTGCCAGTGCGATGACAGATATTGATTCGCTGTTCGGTAAATCCACCGATGCGCAAGAAGCGCCAGTACTCTAAGGAGAGGGTGCCCCGCTTCGGCGGGGCGCTTTAGTATGGAGTTCCAAGACTATATAAAGACGCTCAACATTGTGTCCATCCCCGTGCTGATACGGGCGAACAGTGATATCACAATTGAGCAGGCGTTTGATGTGTGCGTAGAGAGAGTGGAGCGCGTATCGGCGCAATACCCGAAGACGAACGTTTGGCTGTCTCTAACAGATTTGAGAGACAATAACAAGTACACCGTGTTCTCAGCGGCGATGATGCGCAAATACGGCATCAATGATCAAGTTAATTTAGATTTAGATATGGTGGCGGTAAAGACCGCTATTGATCAGTCCCGCCCCGACAGCATCAGAGCCATTGTGCGCGATGAGTTGGCGGGGTTGTCATTGGATCAATCCGTGGTTTTGCACGAGCTCAAGCAAGACCCGCAATTTTTGAAATCCGTCCAACAAATCAACCGGCACGTCGTCGTGGAGGTGGGTGTGGTGCATCGCTCAGCACGGCTATCTGTGCAGCGCAGGAGCTTGCCCCTATCAATACACCAACGCTCTGTAAACATTGAGGTAGTGCGCGATGCGAATCAATAAAGTGATCCTGCAGCAACACGACGCGCTGAATAAGATCACGCGCGGCGATGCGTTCACCGTCCGCCTACAAGTCGAAGACGAGGCGGGAGAGGCAGCGATCTATGACGCCACATGGACCCTCTACAAAGACACCGCGCAAGACGTTGTAGAGGCCTCTGGAGCCTTCACAGCAGGGGCTGCACAGATTGGTGCGCAGGTGACTGAAAGGCTGCTGGGGGTCTATTTGCTGCGTCTAGCCGTGCAATTTGCTGACGGCGATATCCAGAACGAAAACTATCAACTCACGGTGCACGCATGACAGATGTATATGCCCGCGCTGCGAAGTCCGCTACCCGCCTGCTTGGGGTGTACGGCTTTGCGGCGGAGATGATCACGACCCTACGCGGCGAATACGACCCCGTGCAAGGGCGCTATGACGCGTCGCAGCAGCGAATGGATTCGATCCGCGTCGCGTTGTTCGACAAGCGGCCAGACAAAAGAGATGGCGGGGATGATGTGATTGATGGGGACAAAAAAGCCTATTTGAGCGCCGAAGGCATCGCGCCAATGATTGGGGCGAAGGTCTTGACGCGTCTCGACACGTACAACATTGTCGGCGTCGAGACGCTGGCACCGGCGGGTAATGCGGTGCTGTACACCCTGCACTTGAGACGCGCATGAGTGCAGCGCGCGGCGTCCGAGGCTATCGCTTAGGCCTGATGCGGGCCTTGGAACGGGTGCGCAAGGGTGCAGCCGTGGAAGCGTTTAGCGGCGCTATATCGGATACCCCGGTCCTCTCTGGCCGTGCGCGGGGCAATTGGCAATTTTCTAAAAGCGCGCCCGCCCAAGGCGAGATTGAGGGCGTAAGAACCGAGGCCGTAACCGGTGCAGAGGCCCGGGCGGGTGTGCTCGATAGCGGCCCGAATGATGTCGTGTATCTGACCAACAATCTCCCGTATATCGATGCCCTGGAGCGCGGAACATCCCGCAAAGCGCCCAACGGCATGGCGCGGCGCAATATCCGGCGCGTTGCAGAGGGCTTGCGGCGCAAATATCAGCGATGAGTGAATCAAAAATACACGCGGCCCTCGTCTCACGGATTGAGGGCCTGGGCATCGCTTTGCCCATCGTGTGGGAAAACAAGCGCACCGAGGCAAACGGGCCCCATGTGCGCGTACATGTTTTGCCCGGGCAGCACACCCAAGCGGCCAATGGCTTTGATTATTCAGATGGCCTGATTCAGTTCGATTTCTATCTAGAGCCGGACACCGGAACCCGAGACGGGACCGACTACGCGGATTTGATCCGATCTCATTTTCGGCGCGGTGCGTCGTGCAAGTTTGACGGGCAGGTTGTCCGTTTTAGTGACTTTAGCCGCCGACCAGGACGCATAGAGGACGGGTATTACCGTGTCTCGTGCGATGTGTATTGGTCTGCGCGTATTTACCATTTTTAGAGTACATAACCATGACCACATGCCCGACAGATAGCAGCCGCCACACGCTGTATATCGCCCCTGAAGACGTCTACGGCACCGCCGCGGGTGGTAATTACGCAGAGGTACCCGAAACGGGGTGCACGCTCGCCCCCAGCCAAGGACACAGCGTCTCCAACAGAGTGCGCGATGACCGGCAAATCGAGGCGATTAACCGAGGCGTACACACCGCGAGCGGTGATATTAACGCAGATTTGGAGTTCAGTACTTTCGATTTTTTGCTACAGCAGGCGTTTATGGGCCTGTGGGAGGTATCGGGCGCGGGCCATGTGCTGGCCCCGGGTACAAGTAAGAGCTCGTTTAGCGCAATCCGGCACTTTTCGGACCTGGAAGACCATCCCTTTTTGGTCGTAAGTGGCTGCTTAGTCAATCAGTGGACGCTGGGCCTGCAGGTGGGCGAGTCGGACGCGCAGATAACGACAGGCTGGCAGATCATCGCCAAAGGCGGGGACTATCTAGCCGCCGCGCCAACGGGTAGCACGCTCGTTAGCAGAGAGATTAGCCAGAGTATTGATCACATCATCAACGACCAATGGCCCGGGGCCGTAAATGAAGGCAACAACCACCCGCAGACTCTCGACGCTTTTTCGGGAGCGGTAAAAATTGGCGGAGAAGCGGTCGGAGTGTGCAGCGGGATTGATTTGCAGCTAAGCAACAACGTATCGGCTCGCTATGCCGTCGGCTCGGATCGCGCTATCTGCCCACGCCGTGGCATGTCTAATTTAACCGGCTCAATCAGCCTGTATTTATCAGACGCTCGTTACCAGCGCGCGGCACTGACAAAAGAAGAGCTCTCGCTTGAATTTGCGATGCAAGATCCGGCGGGCAACAAGTACACCGTCATGATCCCGCGCATTGTGCTAGAAGGCGGCACACCCGACACCCGCGCCGACGACGACGTGATACAGCAATTCAACTGGCAGGCGCTGTATAGCCAGGCCGAGGGCACCAATATTCAATTGACGCGGGAGGCGGTGTAGCAATGGATTTAAATGCTTTTAAAGCAGACGTAGCACGGCTGAATGCACTGGTGAATGGGAGTGCTGACGTAACCCTCTCGGGCGGCGAGGTCGTTGCGAGTGTCCCGAAAACTCTGGCGGATTTCCGCGCGAAGTATCTGACCGATGGGAGCGCTGAGACGATTGACGGGGTGCTGTCGGAGTTGAGCGGGGATGCGCAGCAACTCATTACGCAGGCTTCAGACGCGGTGGCGGCGATGCGAGGCACTAGACCTACTACATTCGGAGAAGCTTTTGAGGAACCGTTGATGCTTCACCCAGGGAAGAGATTGGGTAGATACCTCAGCGGGTTTACGGACGCCACTTGGCGATCTGACAGACGGGATGACGCCGCACTCCCCTCGGTCACTCAAAACGCTCAGGGAGTGTGGGTCTCAACAGACACTACCAACGTATATGCTGAGGCGATTGATTCTAGTGCGGTTATGTATGAAACCGACGAAGGGCCTTGCTGGGGATACCTGCCTATCGTACCAAAGCGCGCACCGGGTATCGGCTGGCACTCGAAGTTTGGCGGTCAAAGATACTTAGAGCTGAACTATGGGGTCGGGTATGCGCCGCACGCGGAGCGAAGAACATTTATCGACGTGATACGGCGACGAACCGGCGCGCATTTTGGAGGTGTTTGGGTACCTAATACTTCTGTCAGTCCTGTTGTGCCGCAATACGATAATCCAATTTTGGGGGCCAGAAACATCGCGCTAGCTGGCAGTAATTACGGCAATGGCTCGGTGCATTACGTCAATTCGATCCTGATTCCCATTGAGGTGGGCTTCGCTGAAGCGCAACCGATCATTGTCAACAACGGTTTCGCACCTTTGTACATCACTGCCGCAAGGATAATCTCATGAAACTTTTGGACTCCAATGAAATCGTTTATGGGGTATATAGCTCCAGGGAAGACGCGGAAGCAGAATTTCCAGGGTTGGTAAACATAGTTGAGGGAGAATCCACCCCGCTAACGTTAGTGATGTCTCTTGAAGAGACCACCACAGAAATCATCGCCGAAGCCACAACCGC
>CAKZUS010000131.1 GCA_937921805.1 uncultured Granulosicoccaceae bacterium | reverse complement strand
CTGAAAAAACGCTGTAGCCGTCGATAGCGTGAAGCCATCAGTGTCTTGCCGTCCATGGCCACCGCTAAGCGGCTCAGATCCATGCGCTGCACGCGTAGTAGTGCCAAAAGCAGCGCTACGAAGCACTCGGTACGGGGCTTGCTCCAACTCATGTGTTGCATTAGGCTTGATCGCAGTTCGTCGGCAAGTCTCATGGGGAATTCTTGAAGTTTGGTCACTGAGAGTGAACCAGACTTGTCGGCGACTTTTCAAGTACTTATGTGTTTTTGTCGTGTACAGAGGCAGAGCATACAAACAGTGTGGGCTTTGATGTCGTGTTTGACTCCGTGGGGGGAGAGAATCTACAGAAATCATTCGAGGCCGCCGTGTTGAACGGGCATGTTGCCACTACCGTTTCTCTGTGTGAATTGGATTTGACTCCAGTGCATTTCAAAGGGCTGTCTTTACATGTTGTATTTATGCTTATTCCCATGCTGTACAACGTTAAACGTGAGACTCATGGCGAAATCCTCAGCAAGCTTACAGAAATCGCTGAGTCTGGAAAGCTGAAGCCAGTACTCGATTCACAACAATTTTCCCTGAACCAGGTCGGCGATGCGCACTCAAGATTGGAGAGCGGTCAGGCTATCGGTAAAGTAGTCATTGAACACTAAAAACTTCACTGCTCACGCTGAGAGTGCAGCGCGAGCAACCGAAAAATAAAGGCCTCGCAATGCCGTAGGGCGGGGCAGATGTTCCGCTGCGCTCTTCGGGCGTAAGCTCCCAATGTGGGCCTCTGTAGTGGGGATGCCTATGAAAAATAGGCATCCATGACAGCCGTAGACATGAAGCTCACGTTTTTAGAGCGCCTTCTCAGCCTCTTCGAGCTGCTCTTCATAGGCCTCTATCGCAATCTCTGTAGCGACTTCGGTACCCACTGTCGAGGTGCGCACACTCATACCGGGAATGTGTGGGGCCGTGTCATCCACGGTGGAACGCTGCGTGGTTCGATACAGCGCATAGATGACAATCAGAGCCATCAATGTAGCGAGATAGGCAAAAAAGCCCTCGCTCCCAAATGCGTCCATGATCAAGCCCACCACTAGCGGGCCTCCCATCGCGCCCACGCCGGTAAAGAGCACCAGCCCTGATGATGCCGAGGCCATTTGTTCTTTTTCTAAGAAGTCATTGGTGTGACTGATCGCCAAAGAGTAGAGCGGGTTTGCCGCTCCGCCAATCACAAAAACCACGGCGTAGAGAATAACCTGCGGCACGGAGTAGAAAATAGGCACAATGGCGCTGCACAAGCCCATGAGTGCGACCACGATAATGAGCCAGCGCCGGTCCATGCGATCTGAGATCCAGCCTATTGGGCCTTGGAGTACCATGCCTCCGAGATAAATCGATGCGGTAAATATCGAGACCTCAGCGAGGTTCATACCTTGTTCGGTGGCGTAAACTGCCGACATGCCAAACAGGGCAGAAAACATGCCTCCGGCGCCCACGGCAGTGGCCACCCCCAGCGGCGAGGCTTCGACTAACTGGCGAAGGCTCATGGGCTTGGCAGTCTCGAACACGGGAGCAGGGCTGACCGAGAGCAGGATCGGGGCGATGGATAAAGACATCAAAATCGAGATCATTAAGAAAGGCAAGTATCCGCCCGGATCGGCGACATTGAGGAGTACTTGTCCGACCACAATGCCAATCATTTGCACTATCAAATACAAGCTGAGCGCCTGACCGCGCATATCGTTGCTAGAGGAGTCATTCAGCCAGCTCTCGGAGACGACATAAATGCCCGAAAAGCAAAATCCGACCACTACGCGCATTATCGTCCATTCAAACGGACCTACGAGTACGGGATAGAGCAAAAAAACGGCCGATACAATCGATCCTAGGGCCGCAAAAACCCGCACATGCCCTACGCGACGTAGCATCCAAGGGGTGTAGTGCGAGCCGGCAATCATGCCTACAAAGTAGCCAGACATGACAATACCCATCAAGGTCTGGTCGATGTTTTCCAGCGACCCTCGCACCCCCAAAAGCGTGCCCTGCAATCCATTGCTGATCATCAATAAAAGCATGCCGAGCATCAGCGCCCAGGTATTGCCCAAAACTCCCAACATTGCCGGGTGCTCCAAAAAGGTTGCGTCAAAAAAAGACCAGCACGCGAGAGTCGCGTGCTGTGTGGGCCTGAAGGATATGCCAGCGATGCCGTGTCGGCTAGAGGCCGTGTCGCGTTGACACCAAAATGGCGTCAGCGGATAAGTTACTGCCCAGAAGGCCTCACGCCGCCCCAGGATGTCCGGCTGATAATGCCGAAGGCTGGGTGCGCCCCAGGGCATTGAGCACCGCTTGCATTGCTGCCGATGTCGTGTCTTTGGCCATTGCTACCGCACTAATCGGCGATCCATTGACCAGTAACGCAACACAGGCCATGGCGGTGGCGCGCGAGTCACTACCCAAAGAAAACTCATCGTAGGACTCAATGCTCATGTGCAGATTCAAGTGGGCTTGTAGCGCCACAACCAGCGCGTCTAGGGCGCCATTGCCAATTGCACTGATCTCGCGCGGCAGGTGCTCTTCGCCCAGGCGAATTTGGGCGCTGACTTTTCCGGCTTCTTGATGCAGGTCGTAGCCCAAAAGGCGCCAGCCGGTGGGAATATCTAGATAGTGTTGATCAAATAAGCGCCGCACTCGAATCGCGTTGATTTCTCCGCCATCGTGCTCGGCTTCGCGCTGTACCACCTTAGAGAATTCGGTTTGCAGCCAACGCGGCATGGTGATATTGAAATCGCGCTCAAGCACGTGCAGCACACCGCCTTTGCCCGATTGCGAGTTGATGCGCACCACCGCCTCATAGCTGCGGCCCACATCTTCGGGGTCAATAGGCAAATACGCCACATTCCACGGCCTTTCTTTCTCGACTAAGCATTTGCGAATCGCGTCTTGGTGGCTGCCCGAGAAGGCAGCGTAGACCAGCTCGCCCGCATAGGGGTGTCGCGGACCCACGGCAATATCTGTCACCGCTTCGGCAACATCGACGATGTGCTGCATCTTGGAGAAATCCAGCTGCGGATCCACGCCCTGACTATAGAAGTTCATCGCCATGGTGACGATGTCCATATTGCCAGTGCGCTCACCATTGCCAAATAAAGTGCCCTCGATGCGATCCGCCCCCGCCATCATGCC
>CAKZUS010000130.1 GCA_937921805.1 uncultured Granulosicoccaceae bacterium | reverse complement strand
ATCTGCTAGAGAAAGGATATCGAGTCGAGG
The DNA here is from genome assembly GCA_937921805.1 of uncultured Granulosicoccaceae bacterium. Lineage (GTDB taxonomy): Bacteria > Pseudomonadota > Gammaproteobacteria > JABXHR01 > JABXHR01 > CAKZUS01. The sequence goes on along the minus strand of CAKZUS010000130.1, from coordinate 3,797 downwards.
ATGTGCAGGGTACGCAGTACGTCTATCACGACCCCTGCCACACGCCGATGAAAACCTATACACCGCTCAAGGTCGCCCAGGGTTTGCTCAATGCACCGGTCGTGGAGTCAGATCGCTGCTGTGGTGAGGCGGGCACTTTTGCTGTGGCGCGCCCAGATATCGCTACGCAAGTCCGCCAGCGTAAGGCCGAGGAGCTACACAAAAATATCGGCCAGCTTGCGTCGATCTCTCCGGTGAGCCCAAGCCCAACCAAGCTGCTTACGAGCTGTCCGGCTTGCTTGCAAGGTCTGTCGCGTTATAGCGGTGAAACGGGCTTGGATGCTGACTATATCGTCGTAGAAATTGCCAAGCATGTGCTGGGCGAACACTGGCAGCGGCAGTTTTTGCAAACAGCGAATAACGGAGCGATTGAGCAAGTTTTGCTGTAATTAGGCAAAAAACTACGCCAAAAGGGCAATAGCCAAGGCTGATTTTGCGCCGTATTCTCCATAAGCAAGCCCAAAAGCTTTCCGCTTTGGGCGCATCCTGTCACCTGTGACGGTCGTGTGAGAGAGAAAAGGATGACCTCTGCACGGCCGTTTTTTTTTGAGGCAGGTACAATGGGCGTATGACCCCTTTATTCTCCTACCGCAAGTTCTGGGCGCACAAGTTTGGCCCGGCCCCGTTTCTCCCCACCACGCGTGAAGAAATGGACGCCCTCGGCTGGGACGCCTGTGACGTTGTACTCGTCACGGGCGATGCCTATGTTGATCATCCCTCTTTTGGCATGGCTGTTATCGGCCGCGTGCTCGAAGCGCAAGGCTTTCGGGTAGGGATACTCGCTCAGCCTGATTGGCGTAGTGCCGAGCCTTTTCTCTCGCTGGGAGTACCGACGTTGTTCTATGGCGTCACCGGCGGCAATATGGATTCGATGGTGAACCGCTACACCTCGGATCGACGCCTGCGCCATAACGATGCGTATTCGCCCAATGACCAGGGTGGCCTGCGCCCCGATCGGGCCTCTATTGTGTACGCACAGCGCTGCCGTGAGGCCAGTAAAACAACGCCGATCATCATTGGCGGTATTGAGGCGAGCCTGCGCCGCATCGCCCACTATGACTATTGGAGCGACAAGGTACGCCGCTCTGTACTTGTCGATAGCAAGGCCGATTTACTGCTCTATGGCAATGCCGAGCGTGCTCTGGTTGCCGCTGCGCATCGACTCGCCCAAGGCGAAGCGATATCGAGCATTCGTGATCTGCGCGGCACCGCGTATATGCTCCGCGATGAGGACGCACTAGAAGATTGGCGTGAAATTGATTCGACCGATCTCGACACGCCGGGGCCTGTTCCTGCGAAAGAGAATCCCTACGTTGAGCAAGGCCCTGCCTGCGACAAAAACGACGATGCGATTCCTAACGAAGCGACCGTAGCGCCCACAGCAGCACAGGTGATGCGCTTTGACCGGCTCATCGGCAAGCACCCGCGCGAGCGCACTGTCGTGCGCCTGCCGAGCTACGAGCAAGTGCGCCGTGATCCGGTGCTCTACGCGCATGCCTCGCGCTGTCTGCACCTGGAGACCAATCCTGGCAATGCACGCGCCTTAGTGCAGCGCCACGGAGACCGGGACGTGTGGATTACTCCGCCGCCAGAGCCGCTAAGCACGCCCGAGATGGATGCGGTGTTTGCCTTGCCCTACCAGCGCGTTCCTCATCCCGGCTACGGCGGTGCGCGCATTCCCGCCTACGAGATGATCCGCTTTTCGGTGAATATCATGCGGGGCTGCTTTGGCGGCTGTACTTTCTGTTCGATTACTGAGCACGAAGGGCGTGTTATTCAGAGTCGCTCTGAAGAGTCGGTGCTCACCGAAATCGAAGCGATTCGCGATCAGGTGCCCGGTTTTACTGGCATCATTTCTGATCTTGGCGGCCCGACGGCCAATATGTACCGTTTGGCTTGTAAGTCCAAAAAAATAGAGCAACACTGTCGGCGTCTGAGCTGCGTATATCCCGATATCTGCAGCAACCTCAATACGGATCACACCCCGCTGGTGAAGCTCTATCGCAAGGCGCGCGATATTCCGGGGGTGAAAAAAGTCCTGATTGCATCGGGCCTGCGCTATGACCTAGCGGTGCAAGACAAAACCTATGTCAAAGAGTTGGTGAGCCACCATGTTGGGGGCTATCTCAAGATTGCTCCCGAGCACACCGAGCGCGGTCCGCTGGATCATATGATGAAGCCTGGCATTGGGGCCTACGATGAATTCAAGCGCCTCTTCGAGCGCTACTCCAAAGAGGCGGGCAAAGAGCAATACCTCATCCCTTATTTCATCGCCGCGCACCCGGGCACGACAGATGACGACATGATGAATCTTGCGCTGTGGCTGAAAAGCAATGGATTCAGAGCGGATCAGGTACAAGCCTTTTTGCCTAGCCCGATGGCGCTGGCCACTGCGATGTATCACTCTGGGCGCAATCCGCTCAAAGGCATTAAACGCGGTATGAAAGTCAATAGTGTCAAAGGCCTGCGCCAACGGCGCTTGCACAAAGCATTCTTGCGCTACCACGACGCAGAGAACTGGCCGCTATTGCGTGAAGCTCTCAAGGGTATGGGGCGCAGCGATCTCATTGGCAACGGCAAGCGGCACTTGGTGCCAACTTGGCAACCCCAAGGCACGGGCCTGCGCGCCGAGGGGCAGCGCGTCCCTCGCAAAAAGACCCCAATACGAGGTCGAGCACCGAACCGAGCGCAAAATCAGCCAGCAAAGGGGCGTATTTTGACGCAGCATACTGGACTGCCACCCCGCGACGATGGGAGTCGATAACGCCAAGTAAAGGCAAGCAAGGAAGCATTTGATTTCAGGCTGAACCAATGCTGACTCGATAGGGGTTTGTGCTGCGATTCGCAGTTTTCGAGTCAGTGTTGGCACGCGCCAGTGTACTGCGTCACAGCTTGGCAATAAGGGTCTAATCTTAGGTCATTATTGATTGCACAAGGATAAGCAGCGATGATCATTCAGCGTGCGATGGATCGAAGAGCGCCTCTAGAGCGCTTGCTTCGACAAAGCGAACACCGCACTGGCGTAGCACAGCAACAGGCTTGCGAGGCCTTTTCTCGTGTGCTCGCGCACGGCGCCGCACAGCGAGAGCTCAGTCACTTTAGCCAGACGCAACTCGGTTCTAGCACGCGCTGTGCGGTGCTACACGACCTGCGACTGGCGCATTATGACTGGGATATGGTGTGTATTCACCGCAATATGACAGCAATGGTGGTGGACTCTCGCAGCTTCTTTAGTGGCGTGCGGGTCCACAATACCCAGCTCCAGTCGTGGGACGATGAGCACGGCTTCAGCAATGCGCCCTCTCCAGTGGCCTCTTTACATGCAGCTGCGGCCGACTTTAGTCGCTTCTTGCAGCTGCTCTGCGCCAGTGCCGCACCTAGCGTTGCCCCCGTGGTGTATCCCGTGTTGGTGGTGAGCGATGAGGCCCCGTTTTTGGGGAAACGACGGGTGCAAGGAGTGCGCATTGCCACCGTCAAAGAACTCTCTGATGCGTGGCGCGATATGAGCTCAACGCGCAACGAAGCCGGGCAGCTCAGCGCTGAGGCATTGCGTCTGCTCGCTAGCAGGCTGGCTGATAGCAACGAATGTACCGAGCCGCTGGAGTGGGGCTGTGGTCGTTCCGCGTTGCATTCGCCATTTTTGCAGCGCCGCGCCTAGTGCAATTGCTGTATCCTTAGGGGATTGCGCCCGTAGCTCAGCTGGATAGAGCGTCGCCCTCCGGAGGCGAAGGTCAGGGGTTCGAATCCCTTCGGGCGCG